>JAYTON010000103.1:0-4267 GCA_043747725.1 Saprospiraceae bacterium | reverse complement strand
GCGTATCCGACTGAGGGGGTAGTTTTTTTCTAAAACTAAATATTGCACAACAAGCTGCCGAACCAATTCTTCGGGCTGCAAAACGATGAATTTTCGACGAATAGGGTCATACACTTCCGTATTATTACCTTTTCGCCGAAAAGTCAAATGTTTTTTAAACTGAGTATATTCTACTTCAATCTGCATTCCAACAGGTATTAATTTTGCGTTTTAAACGACCCATCTTCATTCATCCGCTTATAAATCACATTTTTGACGATGAACGAATCGCGACGGAACAAAATCATTGAATCATGGCGAATGGTAATCGTACTTGATTGGAACTGTTCTTTGCAATATTTACTCAAGCCAGATTCATCTATTTTGATTTGCAGAGTATCTCCGCTGCTGGTGAGTTCGTAGCAATAAGTGCAGACCAAATCAGTATAATTTCTGAAAAACTGTACACCGCCATCGTAGGAAATACACATACTGGCTTTTTCAGTGTTGTATACGTGGCTGGTTTTATGAATGGTATCGCGAGTATCGAGAGAGGCATATTTCCATTTGCCTGCTATGTCTTGCCTAAGTTTTTTGAGGGCTTCGGAAGATTTTTCGTCAGTCGGCGGTGGGCATGAGGGTTGCCCTCCGCAGGTTTCATATTTAGGTGTTTCGGCACAAGCTACAAAAGCCAAGGCAACGATAAACGCTGCCATTAATCGGTAAATATTGGTTGATTTTAAAGTCATTATTGATAAGATTTTGATTGATAAAATACTAATTCCTTAAAAACGCTTAAAAATAAGTAAAGTCTTTATGGGCATGACATTTTTAATCAAATACCTTCAAAATAATAGTATAAATTACTTTTAGACTTTAACAACCTGACTTTTTGCGATGGGTTGATTTTTAACGACAGATGTAGTATGTACAAATTCCCAAGCACGGTGTTCCGTCCAAAGATACCCCTCAGTATCGGGCGACATAAAACCTAAATGACCGCCTCGCGCGGTGACTTCAAGGTGAAAATTAGGATTTTGTTGCGCTACATCGTATGGAAAGCAGGAAGGTGAAAGAAAAGTATCATCTTTAGCATTGATGAGAAGGGTAGGGACTGTTATATTATTCAATAATGGTAAACAACTGGCTTTTTCCCAATAGTCAAAACAGTCTTTAAACCCATTGACGGGGGCAGTATAAGCAGAATCAAACTCTCTAAAATTACGGGATTTCAAGGCTTTTTCTATATCAAACTTGTCAGGAAATAAGAGTGCTTTCTTGCGAGCTTTAGGTTTTAATGACAATAAAAACTGATTGAGATAAACCCAGTTCTTTGGTTTTTCAATTTCCATACTACAACCTGTGAGATCACAAGGTACTGAAAAACCCATCACATGAGTCACCTCAGAAGGCAATAATTTGCCTTTTTCACCTGCATATTTAAATACAATATTGCCACCGACACTGAAACCTATAATAGCTATTTGCTTATATTTCTTTTCAGCGAGAATAGATTCAACTACAAAATCCAAATCTTCTGATTTGCCGCTGTGATAGCCATATAACAAACGATTGTCATCGCCACTGCAACTGCGTAAATTGAGTCCAACCGTATCCCACCCCTCCGTTCTGCCACGTTCCTGGCAGTGACAATTCGTGCCTCGCAATGACAGGTTTTGTTTTTGATTGAAATAATGCATAATGCCGCGCATATAGGGCTTGCGGGCATGCCCCTCTAATCCATGAACGCATATGAGTAATTTATCAGAACCAACTTTCGACCAATCTAAATCTATGAAATCGCCGTCTGGAGTTTCTTTTCTTTCGCGGATGTATGGAATATCCAAAAGTGGTCGCCAAAGGGCGGTGTAAATGGTGTTGAAATGCGTATAGCGATACAATAATGGCGGTTGATAAGTGTTGTTTTCAATTAAAGGCATGGCTTCAAAGTTTATATTATGCTCTATTTGTTAAATAGCTACAATGGGTTAAAAATCAATGCAAATTTATAAAAAATATTAGAATGTTTTTTATTGTAATTTTAAATATTTATTAAAATATTTTATAAAAATTACAAAATCCAACAACCGACAAATTGACTAACTGAATCAAAAAGTTGATATAACACCTCGTTAACGCCATTAAGATATTAACTATCATCTTTCAAATATGGTTCACATACCCCTCAGTATTGGGTAATAAAAAAGCCTTTCGAAACATATCGAAAGGCTTTTTTATTGCCTAATACTCAAGGAAGGTTTAAACTTAAAACTGCAAAACCCTAATTTTAATAAAGGCATGGGGCAAATGCAAGTCCATTAATTCTTTTTTGATTTGATTGGCTTTGCTATTAGCAGCAGACTCACTGCCGTACATCAGGTCGTAATAAACACAAAAACCCGCTGTTGTACTTTGAGTACAATTGAGAGAAATACAATTAGCAATCAAACCATAAGTTTTGAGTTGGTCTATGCGTTTTCGCGCCTCTTCAAAATTGGTGTAGAGTATATCTTGCACCACATATTTAGTGCCGCGCATGTTCGCGCGTTCACAATTGTAAATTAAGTAACCATCCGTAGGGGTATAGACGTACAAACCGACATTTTCTTTTGAAGCAATATTGCTCGTTTCAGATTGGTGAGCATTGAGGCGAGATAAAGGGTCTGTACTCAAATGCGTTTCTTTTGAAGACACTTCTTTTTTAATTTCGTAGCCTTCTGGCTCTGGCTCAAGGCGTTTGGCTAATCGGCTGAGACTATCTTGATAATTGATTTCGCTGAAAAAAGTTTGGACAGGGCGCAATTGCCATTGCCTATAAAACATGCCACTCAAAATTGCCAGCGAGAACAAGCACATCAAGGCTTGCGCCATATATGGACGTTTATAGCGTTGTAAGTTGCTTGGAGCGAAGTTGCGAAGGCTTTGTACTGAGGGGTTCTCCATAAATTTCAACGACCGGCGGCGTTTGCCAAACACCTCTTCGCGGGCGGGCGTGATGAGCAGATTCACATGTTCTTCTTTATCCACTAACACTAATCCAAAACCATTTTCAACACATTGATTTTTTAATTCAATAAAATTAGAATCAGTTCCATCTGTAAAAACGTCATGAGCCAGAGCGACCCATTGCTCATCGGCATGGTACTGCTTAAACTGCTCGATGGCATATATATATCTGTATCGCCCTGCATTTCTGAAAAACATTTGAAAAGCCAAATACGTCAAACCGACAAGCGACGCCACAAGTAAAACACTGAACAACCAACCGGCGATTGTCAATGACCATATATTATATATCCACAAAATCAACATGATGGTAGCAGTAATGACGCTGCTCATAGCGAGCCCGTCCCACATGAGTTGTTGCTTTTGCAAAGTATAACGAACTTCTTGAGCAGTGGCAGCCGAAGTGGATTCAAATGTTGCTACGAATAATGCACCGTCTTCTTTAGGAAATTCCAAGTGCCCATCAACGATAATACCCGATGGGTGCATTTTATCGTAACTGATTAAAGTCTCGCCTTTGCGTGGGCGAAACTTATAATACGTTTTCATGAATGAAAGCGTGGCACGTTTAATAGTATCTTCGCTGAGAAATTCCAAGGTATCGTTAAGAGTATTTAATGGATAATTTAGTTGATTATTTTCAATAATGCTACAAAGGAATAAAATTAGTCTTTTCTGAGATATTATGAAATAAAAAGGTTTTTAATTCATTGAAAATCTTATGTTTAGAGTAAAGAATTTAATGTTTAAACCTTTTTTACTTTAATTAGGGTACATTTTTTTAAAGAGCTTAATCGTTTGCACTGCTTCTTTCACATCATGCACTCTCAAAATGGAAGCCCCTTGTTGTAGAGCGATGAGATTCAAAACAGTTGTGCCATTCAATGCTTCTTCGGGCGTAATCTCTAACGTTTTCCAAATCAACGATTTTCGAGAAAGACCTGCCAAAATTGGTACTTCTAATATCTTGAAAACGTGCATTTTTTTCAGCACCGTAAAGTTATGCTCAATGGTTTTTCCAAAGCCAAAACCCGGGTCAATTATAATATCTTTCACATTCAGACCCCTCAGTATCCCGACCTTTTCAATGAAAAAATCAAGGATTTCGACCATAATATCATCATAAACGGCGGCTTTTTGCATGGTGGAAGGGGTCGCCCCTTTTTTATGCATCAATATATATGGTACATCTTTTAACTCAGCAATAGTACGGAACATCGCCTCATCGAAAGTACCTGCGGATATGTCGTTGATGATGCCCGCACCTTCGTTCACACACGCT
>JAYTON010000102.1:0-10116 GCA_043747725.1 Saprospiraceae bacterium | reverse complement strand
ACTTTTCTTCATTATTCAAATTGTTAAATTGTTAAAAAAAAATGATTAAAAAATTAAGGTAAAAATGTTGAACTACATTAACAAGGTTTTAGTCTAAGTTATATTAAAACACTACAAATGGTTTAATTATTACATCAAAACAATTAAAGTTCAATTATTGCCTTCATTTTTCTTAAGTTCTTCCTTCTTTTTGCCTTCAACAGGCTTAGTATCAAGTACTTTTTTTACAGGTACAATGCTGTCTTTTGGCTGCTCCATTTTAGGAACTGTATCAGTCGTTGGTACTTGTAAGCTGTCCAATTGTTTTGCTTGAAGTAAACTATTTGGTAGCGTTTGACCATTATTCGGCTGCTCATTTTTTATAATATTATTCGTAGGTACTTGACTATTTTGTGGCTGCCCCGTTCTTTGAATACTATCAGTAGGCATTTGTCCATTTCTACGTTGTCTCATTTTCTGAACACTATCACTTGGCATTTGTCCATTTCCACGCTGTCTTATTCTCTGAACACTGTCAGTGGGTGCTTGACCATTTTGTGGTTTAAAATCTCTATTTGGATAGCTATTTTGCCCTTGAGAACTTTGTGATTGAGCACCACCTTGATTTGGTGCACCTTGAGGTCTGGCTCCCGGAGCGCCTTGTTGAGGTCTTCCACCTTGACCTTGTAGTTGTGCACCGACTTGTGGAGTACTACCAGCGTCACCACCACCACCATTATCGCCACCACCATCTTTTATGTCATCGTTTTTAACAGACTTGGTTTTCTTCTTTTGTTCGAAACCCATTTTACCGAATTTGTAAGATAAGTTCAGTTTAATACCTTTATTGTACAATTGTGTTGTACTTGTTTGGGTCAGTGAAGGCGTTATTAATTCAGACTTCATCGTGGCATTGCTCAAAAAGTTTTCAGCCGATATACCCACACTGCCTTTTTTATTATTGAAATCTTTTTTAACACCTAAAGAATACATTGTGAATCCACCCATTTTTCCTTGCAATTGTACGCGTGAACCGTGCATACCACCGAAGCCTTGAATTGCCCAACCATTATTGAGGGATAAATTACTCATTAATCTACCACCACCATTAAAACCTGAGTTAGTGGCTTTAGCTGTTTTGCCATCAGTGCCTGTAATTTGACCTTCCAATTGGGTGTAAGTGGCATCAAAACCACCGTTCACTGTCCACTTTTGGGTCAAATAAACATTGCCGAAGAAGTTTAAGCCCATGTTCTTTTGCTTACCAATATTTTCATAAGTGCTGATAATTGCACCTGTTGAGTCATATGTGCGGCGTACTTGCGAGATGGTATTATTGGTTTGATTGCCAAATAATGAAATATTGATAAAAGTCTGTTTGATACGTGTACTCATCGACAATTCGAGGTTATTGGTCAACTCAGGGCTCAATGTCGGATTGCCTTGTGAAACACTTTGCGAATTGACAATATTCAGATTGGGATTTAATTGCTGTAAACCAGGGCGTTGTATCCGGCGATTATAAGCTGCTTTCACTGTTGTACTGCTATTTAAGGTTTTGGAGACGTTGATACTCGGCACCAAAGTCCCATAAGCAGGGATAGATATAGGGCTTTTACCCTCTTCTTCAGCTTTAATATCGGTATATTCGTAGCGCAAACCTGTTTTAAAACTGTATTTATTTTTTGTTGACAAACTATAAGAAGTGTAAGCAGAAGCAACATTTTGACCATAATTCAAAGCACCTTTAGGGCGCGTAGCATCTGAAATATACTCACTTGTTGAATTCAAAGCAGCTAAATATTCATAATCACTGTTCACTTTACGGAAAATACCCTTGCCCCCGAACTCCAAAAGTTGGTTTGTACTGAGGGGGGTCTGATAATCCAATTGGAAAGTGACTTCTTGATTTAAATTGAGGTTGATATTTTTCAACCGGCTTAAAACTTCACCAGTCGGTTTCAGATTATTGCTCGAAAAATTATTGGTCAAATCCGTACGACTGTATTGTGTAGAAATGCTGAGTTCTTGCTGAGGCTTGTAAATATGGATATAATCTATGTTAACATCCACTGAATTGGATAAATCCTTACTATCAATGTAGCGGTTTTGATTTGAAAAGAGGGTATTATTAGTGTACAGTTCAGTCGCCTGATTTTGAGTCCGAGAGAAATTACGTAAACCATAACGAACTGACCCTGAAAGCGATTGATTTTTATCAATATCGTAATCCATACCCAAGTTGTATCGTCCGAACATTGGGCGATCTTTGGCATCTGACAATTGCTTAGTGGTAGTAGAAATATTATTAAAAGTAGTCGTTTGATTCAATTCAGTGCTTGAATTATTAAACATAGCGCGTCCGAATCCACCCAAAGTCGCACCAAATTTGCCTTGACGCAAACTGCCCTGAACCCCCAAATTCGCACTTCTGTTACCACCACCCAAATCAACATTTAAGAAATATCCTTGTAGGTTATTTTTCTTGGTGATGATATTGATGATACCGCCTGAGCCTTCCGCATCGTATTTAGCAGAAGGTGCTGTAATTACCTCCACTGTTTTTATCATATCTGCGGGAATTTGCTTCAAAGCATCAGCCACACTGCTTGCCATGATGGTAGAAGGCTTATTATTAATCAAAACCTTGATATTCGAGTTACCTCTCAGTGTCACATTGCCTTCGAGGTCAACAGTCAATAAAGGTACTTTTCGCAACACATCAGCCGCATCACCGCCTTTAGATGTCATATCATTTTCAGCATTATAAACCAATCTATCTACTTTTTCTTCAATCAATGCCTTCTGAGCAGTAACAGTTACTTCATTAAGCAATTTAATATTGGAAGCCAGCCTAATTACGCCTAATTTGACATCTTTTCCTTTTTCAACAACGATATTATCAATCGTTTTATCATTGTAGCCGATGAAGGATACAACTATTTTGTATTTACCTTCTTCTAATTTTTCAATAACAAATGCCCCTTTTTCATCAGCAGATGCGCCATCAATAGGTTTATCTGTTATTTTGCTTATCAAGGCAATAGTCGCAAAATCAACACCTTTAGCAGCAGTCGAGTCAAGCACAATACCTGTTATTTTAGAATTGCCTTTCGGGGTTCCGATGGGGTTTTGTGAAAAACCAACAACACTGTAAAGTAGGAATAAAAGTAAAAACAGCTTTTTCATTTTAAAAAAAAAGTTTACGGGTGAATGAATGTTAAATCCCTCATTATACTGAGGGGGTGATTTTTAAATGCGATACAAAGTAAGGGTGGTATTTTGACTTAAAAAAAAAGGTTATACCATCAGCCTAATTCTTTCGACAACTCGGCAAAAAAGCTATTATTTCCTAACCGTCGAGACAATGAGCTGAGGTATCGGCAGAAAAAGCCTAATTGTATAAAAAAGGTTGAAATTCTAAGAGAATTAGAATAAAATCAGTCAATACAATTAATAAATACACTTATTTTGTAAAAGTTTTTCAAATAATTTCAATTTAAAATAGTCAGTTATCTATGCAATCATATATTCAGCGACATAAAATCCTGTTATTACATGCCTCTTTTTGGTGCGTGTATTTCTCCTTTTTTTACTATCAAATCAGTTTTTCAAAAGGCGGTAAAGAGCGAGAGTTCCTTGAACTCTTAGGCGATACAGGGTTTCAAGTACTGTCGATGATGTTTATTGCTTATCTCAATTATTTTTATTTTTTACCTCGTTTTTTAAAAAATAAAAATTTAGGGCGCTATTTATTAGAATTCACTTTGCCATTTGCTGCTACTATTTTTTTGATAATTCAAGGCAAACGGTTTCTAATCGATGGCTACAGTTACAAATTCGATTTTATCTATTCCACACGCTTTTCAGTACAAGTTACTCTAAGCACCTTATTTATAGTGATATTTGTAGGCATGTTGAAATTTGCAGAAGATTGGTTTGAACTCGAAGCTAAAAAGAAAGAGATTGAAAATGAGAAATTAAATGCTGAATTGCGTTTTTTAAAGGCTCAAATCAATCCTCATTTTCTGTTCAATACGCTTAACAATCTCTACTATTTAGCCTTCACCAACTCTCCTAATACCACTGAAGTAATCGCTATGCTCTCGCAAATGATGCGATACATGATTTATGATTCAAACCATGAGCGCGTACCCCTCAGTAAAGAAATAGAATACATGGAAAACTATATTAGTTTAGAAAAATTAAGACTGAATAGCGATATTCCGATTGAATTTGAAGTAAAAGGCAATGTTGAAGGCGTGCAAATAGTACCATTGATATTAATAACTTTTTTAGAAAATGCATTCAAGCATGGGGTAAGCACTAATTCTGATGAGGCTTTTATCAAAGTGAAACTTGTTTTAGACGAAAACGGCTGCAATTATACCGTTGAAAACAGTAAATTGCCTACCAATCCAAATAAAAAATCAGGCATTGGTTTACAAAATGTAAAGCGCCGATTGGAATTAAGCTATCCAAATGATTATGTTTTGACCATTAAAGATGAACCAGACCATTATTATGTTGAACTGAAATTGAATATAAAAATACATGAACCTCACTTGCATTATAGTTGAAGATGAGCCGTTCGCACGGCAACTACTCGAGCAATATGTTCGGAAAGTGCCGCATTTAGAATTACTCAAAGCCTTTTCCAACCCATTAGAAGCCTTAGATTTTTTACGCAATAACGAAGTGGATATTCTTTTTTCAGACATTCAAATGCCTGAAATTACAGGCATCACACTGTTAAAAATTTTACAAAAAAAACCATTGATTATTTTGACAACTGCTTATTCAGAATATGCGATTGAGGGCTATGAGTTGGATGTCATCGCCTATTTATTAAAGCCCATCACGTTTGAAAAATTCTTGAAAGCCGTTGAAAAAGCTACCCAAATTAAAAATGAGAAAAAAGGGGCTAATGTCATTGCGAGCGATAGCGTGGTAACCAAAGGGGTAGCACAACCTATTCCAAATGATACGCTACAATTTATATTCGTAAAAGACGGAACAAAATTGGTTAAAATACGCTTGCATGACATTTTATACATAGAAGGTTTGAAAGATTATGTGAGTATTTATACACGTGAAAAAAAGATAGTCACGCTCCAAACCTTAAAGTCATTAGAAACACAGCTCCCTGATAATCAATTCATTAGGATTCACAATTCTTACATTGTATCGTTGGAAGGCATAGACTCTATTGATAAAGAACGTGTACAAATTGGTAAATCTTTTTTACCGATAAGCGATACTTATAGGAAGGCTTTTAAGGAGTTTATAGAGCGAAATCAGTTGTGATACTGAGGGGGTGCAAAAAGAAAAGCCGCCCCGAATGAATCAAGGCGGCTGATATATTGTATGTAATTTTTTTTACAAATACGATTTCATTTCGGTACTGTTATAAGATTTGCGCAAGCGGCGGATAGCACGCTCTTTAATTTGACGAACACGTTCGCGAGTCAAACCGAAAGCTTCTCCGATTTCTTCCAAAGTCAATGCTTTGAATTCATTCAAGCCATAATAGGCAGAAATAACTTCTTTTTCACGCTCAGAAAGAATAGAAAGACCTTGCTGCACTTCTTCGCGAAGCGATTCCTCGAGCAATTCAGTATCAGGCATTTTGTCGCCATCTACTATAAATACATCGAGCATAGTGGCGTCACTGTCTTCTCCACCAATTGGAGAATCCATAGATAAGTGGCGTGTGTTAGAACGCAACATATTAGCAACTTCTTTAGGCGTCATTTCAAGTAATGCACCCAATTCTTCGTTAGTAGGCTCACGCTCAAACTCTTGAACGAAAGTAATAAACGCTTCATTGACGCGATTGTAAGAGCCGACCTTATTCAAAGGCAAGCGCACAATACGGCTGTGCTCGACGATAGATTGTAGAATAGACTGACGAATCCACCAAACAGCGTAAGAAATAAACTTAAAGCCTTTAGTTTCATCAAAGCGGCGGGCAGCTTTCATCAAGCCAACATTGCCTTCATTGATAAGGTCTGAAAGCGTTAATCCTTGATTTTGGTATTGTTTCGCAACGGAAACAACAAACCTAAGGTTAGCTTCAGTGAGGCGCTCCAGAGCCTTTTCATCACCCAAACGAATGCGGCGCGCTAACTCAGCTTCTTCATCAGCTGAGAGCATTGTAATCTTACCGATGTCGTTCAAGTATTTGTCCAGAGCCAAGCTTTCGCGGCTGGTGATTTTGTTAGTGATTTTTAGCTGACGCATAACGATTCGATTTAGTAAAGTATGTGATTATAAATGTAAGAAACTTTTTTCTACTTGGTTGCTCAGTACATTGTTAAAAATTTGACTTTTTCAAAAAAAATCCTTAACTGCGCTGATAGTGCTATAAGTACAAATTAACTGCCAAAAAAGTTCCCTGCTTTTTAAAAAAATTTCAAAAAAATTAAAAAAATAATTATTTGTTAGTTAAACATTAAATTATATTTAGTAATATTCATAAAACATTTATAGCCAACATTTTATGAATAGATTTAATCACTCAATTTATTCATACCCTAATTCTATAAAATTTAATAAATCGATTAAAAACTAAATAAACTGTGACATCGCTTTTATATACGATAAAGATAGCTAATGTGTTTAAGGATTTGCTAATTTTTAGTGATATTTTTCTATACAAAAATAATTTTATTATGTTTTCCCTTTTTCTCCAAAAAAAAATGCGAACTATTGATGTACAATAATTCGCATTTTGAGCAAAACCTTAACGTTTTAGTTTAATAATTTCTCCATTTCTTTTTCTAAAGATATGCCTGCTTGCGATATAGCCGCTATTTTACCGCTCTTATCTATTAAAAACTGCTGCGGAATGGCGCGTACATTATATAATGCAGCCGCTTGGCTATCCCAATATTTCAAATCGCTCACGTGGTATTCCCAATCCAAACCATCTTGCTTGATGGCATCCATCCATTTCTGACGGTCTTTATCCAATGATACATTGAAAACGGCAAATCCCTTGCTTTTATAGCGGTTATAAGCCGCCACTACTGAGGGGTTAGCCCTTCGGCAAGGTCCGCACCAGCTTGCCCAAAAATCAAGCAACACGACTTTACCTTTCAAATCCGATAATTTATACACCTTTCCTTCAGGATTTGCCAATATAATATTCGGCGCAGGTTGACCGACAGCGATAGCCTTTGTGCCTACTTTTTCCATTTCCACTTGATTTTGGAAAGACGCTAAAGTCTTTTCATAATCCTTCGCGTAAGGGCTATTTGGATAGCTTTCATTCAATCGTTTTGATATTGATTTATGAAAATCCAAATAATCTGCGCCTGCAAAATCCTGCACTTGCAAAGCGATAAGCATGCTTAGAAGGGGGTTTTTCGCTTCTTCTATTACCTTTTTAATATCGGCGGTGGTTTTCTTTCCGCTCATGGCATCGCCAAAAGTTTTGAGGTATGTTTCAGTATCATCCGAACCACTGACGGTATATTCAGTCCGTTTCAAAAGTGCGAGATCGGTTTCTACTTTCACCTTTTTTTCAGTGCCATTGAAAACAAAATTCATTTGCTTTTGACCAATCCGAATGCGATAAATACCAGCTTTAGCACCGTCAGGCAAGTCAATTTTGAAATTGCCACCGGTATCAAAAGTCACTTTTGCAA
The DNA here is from genome assembly GCA_043747725.1 of Saprospiraceae bacterium. Taxonomy (GTDB): domain Bacteria; phylum Bacteroidota; class Bacteroidia; order Chitinophagales; family Saprospiraceae; genus JAAFJT01. The sequence goes on along the minus strand of JAYTON010000102.1, from coordinate 2,485 downwards.
TGGCTAATACTTGACTCATCATCACTTCTTCAAAAATACCTTCCAGATTAGCTGCATTTTTAACTGTTCCTGATATGACTGACCCTTTTTGTTGACAGGCTGCAAAAAATAAGGTTGTGAATAATAAAACAAAGAATTTCTTTTCCATTTCGAAAAATTTAGAAGTTCAATAATCTTAAATTGACTAAAAAAAGTAAAAACCATTGACGCCAATACCTGCCTTAACTGAATCTTTCAAGATTTTGCTTGAAGGATCGAAGATATAAACGGAACTTGCCATTGAAAAATTTTTAGCATCACCGCAGTAAAGATAACCACTTTTTATATCAAAACCCAAGCTATAAGGGTTGCTTAAATACGGTTGAGTGATAAATACTGAGGGGGGGGTAGTGCCAAAGTTCAAAATATCTTTTTTATAAATTTTGTTTGTAGCTACGTAATAAAGGTTATTGCCAGTTGCATCTTTTGTCAGCGAAGAGGCATATTTAGGTACGTCAAAAGAATATTCCACTTTTTCATTCCTAATTTTTATCAATTTTCCATTGTCAGGCTTGTCAAAATAGCCGCCACAAAGCACCCACACATCGCCATTGGCATCTTGTACGATACTGTTCGGTCCCAATCCCACCTTTATTTTAGTACTAACAGAATCATTCGCCGTTTCAATAATCGCAATGGTAGAGTCTTTACCAAATCCACCACTATTAAGGACCCAAATTCGCGAACCAATGCGCAACATTTTATCCGCTCCTTTGCCTGTCGGTACTGTTTTGGCAATCGTTTTAGTGGCATAATCAAATACTTTAACGCTACCAGTCAAGCCATCCGCTCCCCAATCGGTCACATACGCACTTATATTATTAATGCTTAAAAAATAGCGTGGATAAGTAAATCCAGTAACAGTTGACGCCGATTGAAAAGTTTTATAGTTCACCAAAACCAATTTATTGGCATTGTTGACCACTAAATATGCCGTATCATTCTTAAAACTCATAGATTGGAGGATATTGCCAATAGCTGCACCGTTGTTGGCTTTAGCAAATATATCATTTTGGATACCACCGATGGCTCTATTGTAAAAATCAACTGTTCCTGTTCCATTTTGAAAAGGTCCTTCGTTGGTGATAAAAACGCCATTGGCATAGTTATCAGTTGGCGTTTCGTCAGTCGGGTTACACGCATTAAATAAGATAGTCAAGGCAAGGAGTTTGACCCAAGCGTTCATTTTGAATAATTTCATAATTATGAATTAAAATTTTTATGTGAAAAAGAATTTTTTACGTTTTAGGAAAACGAAAAACTCAATGAAGGATAGGAAATGGTCATTTAAACCAATGCGTAAAGCGTTGATTTCCAATTATTTCACTAAAACATATTCTCTATGCTCTTGAAATAGGCGGTCATAATATTTCCATTCTTCACCTATTTTCTCGTAGGCACTGAATCGGTGGATATTGGCAGGTCTTCTGACTCAATCGCTTTTTATCGCCTTCCCAAACACCCCCTCAGTAAAAGATCGGTTTTCAGTGACATTTTGATAAAAAGTTTATTTTGAAATCCCTAAAAACGCTTGAATTTCAAAACGATATTACAGCTGCGAGAACAGTTCGAGATTCAAACTCAATTCCCTTTTAAAACCTCAAACGATGAGGTTACCAAAATCGCTGCAAAGGTAGAATTGTTTTTTAATAATCATGGTTTTATAAAGAAGTAATTGTCTTCGTCAAAAAAAATGCCTTAATTGTGGATACAATCAAGGCATTTTAGTTTTAAACAAAGCAAAATTGAAATTTATTTCGCAAATGTTTGAATGATATGAGTATTGTCAACTGGATGAACATAACTCCATTTCATGGTCGTGCTGGTCAATTCCATAAGGTCAATCTCAAGGGCAAAATTAACTTCCGTTAAAAGCACTTTTTTCTTTTCGGTGCCAGAAAAAGACCAGCTACCCGTAGTTGTTTGCTCTGCATAAGCATCACATTTTGTAGCGCCTTCATCAAAAGTGGCTTTGCCATCTGTACCGAATTCAAATGTGTTATCTGTTTCACATTCTTCATGATTTTGATAACTATCAGTACCCTCTGTTGTTTCAGCCACCATTTTCCATTTACCTGAAGTCAGGAAGGATTGATTGTTAGGCTCAGCGATTAGAGTTTCTTCTTTTTTGCATGATGCAAAAGTAATGAGTGCGGCAGTAGCCAATAGGAACGTGTTTTTTAAGAACATAATTATTAATTTTTAATGGTTAAAGAATAGAAAAAAAATTGAAATTTAGAAACCCATGAAGAGCATTTTAATTCAAAACTCTCATTCACGGAATTTTCTAATTTCAAATTTAATGCCAATATCTTACCATATAAAACATAATCTTATTAGGTTACACCATTTTTTTACATGCATTTTCTTAGTACATGACAAAAAAGGCTTTTCCGCCAAGTTACCTATATTGTGGGTTCTGACATCCTTAATATATGGCAACAAA
>JAYTON010000101.1:0-3829 GCA_043747725.1 Saprospiraceae bacterium | reverse complement strand
TTTTTTTTAATCTCCTAAAATTAACCGCAACCGTTTGAGGGCTTCATGGATGGTTTTATATATAGAATCCGTTTGAAGTTGGGTTTGAGCCGCAATATCCGCGTAACTCATTTCTTCAAAATAACGCAGCACGATAAGTTCTTTTTGTCGGGGCGACAATTGTTCAAGGGCAGCGGCGAGGGCCTGCCGTTTTGAATCATTGGTTTCTTGGCGAATCAATATTTGTTCGTAGGCTTCTACTGATAGCAGTATATCATTTTCATCGCTTGGGGAAACGCTTTGCAACGCATCTTTACTGCCAGCCGCCACCATTTTAGTCAATCTTTTTCTCAAAGAACCTTTCAAATACGCTTCAAAAGAGACAATTTCACCTAACGTTTGGCGATATTTCCAGACATCTAAAAACACACTTTGAATGGCTTCTTCAACCGTTTCGCTCTTTGCGCCATATTTTATGCCCGTCCGAAACAAACGATTGTAGTATGTAGTAAACAAATGATTGAGTGCCGCTTCGTCACCAGTGCGAAGTGCAGCCAATAAAAGTGAATCTACATACCCATTATTTTGCTGAAAAGCCATTCACCAAATCTAAGTTTTTTAAAAGACAACAAATTACCTTTGAAAATTTTACATTTTGCACTATATTTATCAAAAATAGATTTTAAGTTTCATATAATTTCTATTTTTAAAAAATCAAATGTAAAAGTGTAATTGAATGAATAACCTTTTTCTCAAATTTTAAACTAAATAATTCATGCTAACCGAAATAGAACCAATGACTGAAAAAGAAGAAATTTTGCATAATAATGCTAATTACACCTTGTTTTCATGGTCAAAACAAGCAGATTTAAATCCTATAGCTGTCAAATACGGTAAAGGCGTATATCTATACGATTATGATAATAAAGCGTATTTAGACTTTTCATCAGGCTTGATGAATGTCAATATCGGGCATGGCAACCAGCGTGTTACAGAAGCTGTAGTGAAGCAAATGCAAGAGGTGAGCTATATAACACCCAGTTGTGTGACGAAAGTACGTGGAGAATTAGGTAAAAAATTAGCGTCCGTCACGCCAGAAGGTTTGAACAAAACGCTCTTCACCGTTTGTGGTGCAACAGCTATTGAAAATGCTATGAAGTTAGCCCGTCTGTATACAGGACGGCATAAAATTATTGCCAAATATAGAGCATTTCATGGCGCAAGTTATGGTGCCATGACAGCCGGCGGCGACCCTCGCAAGATTCCAAGCGATAGCCAACAAGCACCAAATGTGATTCATGTTGAAGATCCATATTGCTACCGTTGCCCGTTTGGACAACCTGGACCAGATGCCTGTCAGCGCGAATGCGTACAGCACGTAGAACGCATTGTTCAGTTTGAAGGACCTGAAACAATTGCCGCTATTTTGATGGAAGGTGAAAGCGGTACGTCGGGCTGCATCAAATATCCAGCTGACTATTTGCCCAGAATCCGCGAAATATGCGATAAATACGATATTTTATTGATAGCGGATGAAGTTATGTCGGGTTTTGGTAGAACGGGTAAATGGTTTGGTGTAGATAATTTCGATGTTGTACCCGATATGATTGCGACTGCAAAAGGTATTACAGCAGGGTATATTCCGTTGGGTGCTTTGATCGTTTCAGATAAAATAGCCGAGCATTATAACGACCGCCCTTTGATGTTGGGTTTAACATATTCAGCCCACCCCGTCAGTTGTGCAGCCGGTTTGGAAACTTTAAAAATATATGAAGACGAAAACCTCATTGAAAATGCTGAGAAAATGGGCAAATACGTCGATAAACAAGTTGCCCAATTGATGAAAAAGCATCCTTGCATAGGCGATTGGCGCAACACAGGGCTTTTAGGTTGCCTTGAAATTGTTAAAAATAGGAAAACAAAAGAGCCGATGGCACCCTTCAACGCCAAACCCAATGAGATGGCAGTGATGAATAAAGTAGCGGCTAAAATCCGCGAATTGGGCATGTATACCTTTGTGCGTTGGAATTATGTCTTCATTGCACCCCCCCTCAGTATTACGGAGCAACAAATAGATGAAGGCTTGGCTATTATTTCAGAGGCGTTGGCGATTGCGGATGAACATTGCTTTTGAAATAAGCATCGCTCAGTATTTTTAGATAATTTCTAGTTTTACCTTACGCCCCAAACCTAATTCAATGATTTTTTGAAAAGTATCGAACTGAATTTCAGATTGGTCGTTTTCAATACGGGATATGTAATGGCGTGTAATGCCTGCATTTGAAGCCACTTCTTCTTGTGAAAGCCCTGCATCTAAACGTGCTTTACGCAAGAGACTACCAACTGAAATGCGTTCTATTTGTCGTATTAATTGGCTGTTTTCATATAAAACATCAGGGTCTAATTCAAGTGGAAAAGCTTGAGTTTTACTTTGAAAAGTTACTTCAATAGGTAAATTTGCCCATTCAAGAGTCCTCTGTTCGGAGAGGCGAACTTGTTTAAAAGCATCAAAATCTTTTAAACTTAGCAAATTTGTATTACCATCTTGCTGCCATTTTAAGAACAGTTCGGTAAAATCTATTTCGCGCACTTCGGAGTTGTTCCAAAGTAAATGGATTTTAAAAGGCTCTACTTTTAGTATTTTAGTAATACGTGGTAATGATTTCATTATTTCAAAGGTATCTAATTAGATAACAACATGCAAATTTTTTAAGTGGAAAAATCTTATCAATATGTCAAACGAAAACCTTGAATTAGACAACTCCCTAAAATCCTCGCCCCTCTACAGCGAAGACCTCGCCCCCGTACCCCTCAGTAAACGGACGTGGAACAAGTGGAATTTGGCTGCCTTGTGGGTGGGCATGGCGGTTTGTATTCCTACTTACATATTAGCTTCGTACATGATAAAAACAGGCTTATCATGGCAAGCTGCTTTAATCATCATCGGTTTAGCCAATGCGGTGATAACCATTCCAATGGTCTTAAATGGGCATGCAGGGGTGAAATATGGGATACCATTTCCTGTTGTGGGACGGGCTGCTTTTGGGCATCGGGGTATTCATATTCCTTCGTTTTTGAGGGCAATAGTAGCGTGTGGTTGGTTTGGCGTACAGACTTGGATAGGCGGTTTGGCGCTCTATTCTATTTGGAATGCCGCTACGGGAGCGACCCCCTCAGTAGGTTTGGATATTGGGAAGTTCATCGGTTTCGGCGCGTTTTGGCTCATCAATATTTATTTTATTTGGAAAGGCACGGAGTCTATAAAATGGTTAGAAGATTGGTCTGCCCCTATTTTAATACTCATCGGTTTAATGCTCATTGGTTGGGGCGTGCGAGAAGGCGGCGGCTTCAAAGAGGTTTTAGCTCAAAGCAAACGGCTTGAAAAACCCACAGCTGCATATAATCCCCTCACGAAAAATGTTAATTTCTCCTATATTCGAAATAAAGACAATTCTCCGAAAGCATCTCAAGTGAACATGTGGGTGCCTATAGCGGATGGAAATGAACATGAAATGGGATGGGTAGATATCACTTGGAATTTTATAGACCCGAGTGCAATCAGCCCTCATGAATTTAATTTACAAAAAGTACCGGCAGATGTAGATTATAAAAATATTGACAATGGCTCGCGCGCTATTAAAATTCAAGTTAAAAATAGTGAAACAACGTCCAGCAAAGTAAATGCTACCATAGTCAATGCTTCTTCAAATGCCCTATTTTGGAATTATATTTTATGGTTCACCGCTATGGTTGGTTTTTGGGCAACGATGAGTATTTCCATTTCAGATATTACTCGTTTTGCTAAGAGTCAAGACGACCAAATCAAAGGACAATTTATCGGCTTGCCCGG
>JAYTON010000100.1:0-9277 GCA_043747725.1 Saprospiraceae bacterium | reverse complement strand
CTTACGGATTAGAAATATTAGCCCAGGCTCTGTTAAATGCCTTTGAAGTATGCATCCGTAAATTGACTTTGCCTTTTTTGTCATGTACTTAGAAAAATTGGTTAAAAAAGGATACATGTTAAAGATAAAGAAATTTTCTATAACAAAGTGAAACTTAATGTATTGTTAAACTCCTGTGGTCGTAATTATAATTTTCCTACTTTTATAGCGTTTATTTGAATGTGAAAAATGCGTCATTACTAAAAGTCGATTTAAGAAATTATTAAAAAAGAAAGTTCAACACTATGAAGGCTCTTTACTTTAAAAAATTAAACTTTTTTGCATTGAGATTCCTTTGGATAGGGTTTATTTTGCTATTGCCTTTAGGTTTATTGGCACAAGTTCCTGCAAATGATAATTGTGAAACAGCAAAATTATTACGTAGCGTTAAAGACTATTGTGAGGATTTCACTACTGTTGGTGCAACTGCAGGAACATTGAGTGCCCCTATTTGTTGGTCAACTACTGGGCAGGATGTTTGGTTTTCATTTATAGCAGTAGCAACTGAAGTCAGTGTTACCATAAGAAATAAAACTACTTCTACTACTCCATCCCCTGAAGCTGTTCTTTATACAACTTTAGATTGTACAAGTTATAATGAGCTTTATTGTGGAAGAAGTAATAACGGAGCAACGAATCTTATCAAGGGTGGATTAATACCGGGTGAACAATATTATATAAGAGTTCAGGCTGCTAACAACAGAACAGGAGACTTTTCACTTTGTATTAATAATTATAACCCACCTGCTCAATTATCAGCAGATTGCCCAACAGGTACGGTATTGTGCGATAAATCTTCTTTTACTATTCCTCAACTTAAAGGTCCAGGTAAAGATAATAAAGAATTAACTGATGCTGCAAGCTGTTGGGGAACAATTGGTGGTGGTATTAATCCCGAGAATGAAACTAATTCAGTTTGGTTGAAGTGGACGTGTGCACAAAGTGGTACACTAACATTTACAATTTTGCCTCTTAATATCACGGATGATATAGATTTTGTTTTGTATGAATTGCCAAATGGATTGAATAATTGTGCCGGAAGGAGACTATTGCGTTGTATGGCGGCAGGCCCCTCTGATCAAAATAATCCAAATCCATCATCGGTTGATCGGAGGTGTTTTGGATCAACAGGTTTAAATAACACTGCACAAGACGTTTCTGAAGTTTCAGGCTGTAATGCAACTGATTCTCATGATAATTTTTTGAAAGCTCTTGATATGGAAGCAGGAAAAAGTTATGTTTTATGTATAAACAATTTTGCTGGAACTGGCTTTGGCACCTCAATAGACTTTGGCGGCACAGGCACTTTCGTAGGACCTCAAGCCAAAATCGGTATTGACCGCCCCGATAAAAAATATTGCTTAGGTGAAACGGTGACTTTTACGGATAATTCAAGTTTTGCTTTAGGTCAAATCACCAAACGCCAATGGCGATTTGGAAAAAATGCTTCAATTGATACTGCAAACGGTGTCGGTCCTTTCAGAGTTTTTTATAAAACGCCGGGTTGGAAATCAGTAGTATTGACGATTACGACGGATAGAGGTTGTATCGTTACGTCTATTTTAGATTCTATATTTGTCAAGCCTTTTCAATATGATAGCCTTGTGCGTCGCCCTACCTGTACGCAGGGAACGGACGGTATGATTCGCTTAAAAGTAGTGGAATGTGGTCGCGCCCCTATTCGCTATAATTGGGAAAATACAGGCTATACTACGCGAGATTCTATATCGGGACTATCGCCCGGGCGGTATCGAGTAGCCGTGACGGATTCGTCGGGACTATATATCGATACCCTTGTTTTTAATTTAAAACAATTTGAAGTAGAATTGGATACTGCCAAGCGCATCATTACCCCCCCTCAGTGTTTTGGCTTTAGCAACGGTAGAATTGTGTTGAATCCTAAAACAGGCGTTGCACCATTCCGCTATAAATGGAACAATAACCCCAATTTTACGGCTGATAATTTCTTGAATGCTATTGGCGAAGGGCAATATACTGTCGAAATTCGAGATAATAATAACTGTAAAGGCGTTTATAGTTTTGATGTCATCGCTCCTCCGCAAGTAGCAGTAGCAGTGGATACTTTCAATATCTCTTGTTTCGGGCTGACAGATGGGCAGGCGGTGGCTTATCCATCAGGTGGTGTAGGTGGTTACAGTGTCAGTTGGAGTCGTGGCGATGTGGGCGATACGGTTCGCAATCTAAGAGCAGGGCAATATTCTGTTTTCGTACGTGACAGCAATAATTGTGAAATACGCTCTGGCGTCCTTATTTCAGAGCCGCCTCAAATTGGCTTGAATACCCTCCGCGTTCAACCGGCTAAATGTTATGGCGACTCTACGGCTGAGTTAGTTATTGCAGGAAAGGGTGGTACGCCGCCTTATCGGTTCAGCATTGACGGGGTGCGTTTTCAAAAAGATTCTGCTTTTTTAAAAATACCTGCCAAGAAATATAGTGTCGTTGTACGGGATTCGACGGGCTGCCGCAGCACCATCGCCGTGGATGTGCCGCAACCCCCTCAGTTGCAAGTGAGTGCAGGACCCGATTTGGAAGTAGATTTAGGTTTTTCTGAAAATTTAAGAGCCACTGTCGTACCTTCTTCAAAATTGGTGAGTTATGTCTGGACACCTAAAGACACAACCATGACTTGCCCTACTTGCGCCCAAACAACGGTATTTCCTCTACGTAACACACTTTATCGGGTGACCATAAAAGACAGTGCGGGCTGTACAGCATTCGATGAATTGTTGCTATCAGTTATAAAAAAACGCCCTATTTACATTCCGAATGTCTTTTCGCCGACTGACCACAATGGCGTCAATGATTTTTTCACCATTTATGGCAATCAATCGGCAGTAGTGATTAAAGAATTGAAGATTTTTAATCGGTGGGGCGATTTGATGTTTCAAGCATCCAATATTCCACTCAATAAAGATGAAGTTGGATGGGATGGTACTTGGAGAAGCCAACGTTTACAACCTGATGTATTCGCCTTCTTCGCAATCATTAAATTTATTGACGGGGAAGAGGTAATATATAAAGGTGATGTCACCATCGTCAGATAAAATATATGCTCTTATACTGAGGGGTATCGTTCAACAAAATCTATGTGGCTTCTAATGAAACACATAGATTTTGTTTTTGAAAAAGATTAATTTTGATTTTAAATGTATGAAAATCAATTATTTAGATAAAAATATAATCATAATTTTAAAAAAAGCGTTTAAAAATCATCAAATACTGAGGGGTCATTTTTTACCTTTGTATCCATTTTAAAAAAAGACATTTTGAATCAATGAAATACGTAAAATTTACAATACTTATAATTCTTGCTCTCATTACCATCCTGACCGCTTGTCGTAAGGAAGATAATTTTATCACCGACTCATCTGCCAAACTGTCTTTTTCAACGGATACCCTCCGATTTGACACTGTTTTCACACAAGTAGGTTCAGCGACGCGCTATTTCAAGATATTTAATAAAAATAATCAACCGATTAAAATTTCAAAAATCACTTTGAACAACCAATCGGGCGTCACTTTTAACCTCAATGTGGATGGCGTTTCGGCAAAGAGTTTTACAAATATTGAAATCCCTGCCAATGATAGCCTTTATGTTTTTGCAGAAGTAACCGTGAATCCAAACGCCCCCCTCAGTATCAGCCCCTTTGTAATTGATCAAGAGTTGGTTTTTGAAACCAATGGCAATTCTCAAAAAATAATACTCGAAGCATGGGGACAAAATGCCAATTATATACCCAGCCGCTTGGGTAAAGGAGGTTTTGCTGTTTTGAGTGGCGGCGATCCCAATCGAGTAATTAATTGGGATGACCCAAAGCCTTACGTCATTTATGGTGTCCTTTTCATTGACTCTTGTATTCTGAAAATAGCAGCCGGCACTCGCATTCATGTTCATGGTGGGCTGTCTTATCTGCCTGATACCTCCGTCTATCGGGATGGAATCATTTTCGTTTTGCCCAATGCTCGGATAGAAGCACAAGGCACACTTGACAGACCCGTCGTTATTGAGGGCGACCGCTTGGAAAAAGAATTTAATAATGAATCTGATCAGTGGGCTGGTATTATTATAGGTGAACGCAGCAAAGGCAATATTTTCAATTTTACGACCATTCGCAACTCGCGTGTAGGCGTTCGGGTGGATTCAGCAGCCAGTTTAACAATAAAAAACTCTAAAATTTATAATACCGCCGGCAGTGGTATGATAGCAGCCCATGCAACAGTGACAGCAGAAAACTGCTTATTTTACGGCAATGGCGGCAATTGTACACAATTAGAATACGGTGGCAATTACGATTTTACATATTGCACGATGGCGAGTTTCGGCTCTCGGAGTGCTTCATTGAGTGCTAATAATTTCAGATGCTACGAGCGCACGACTACGGGCTGCGCGAGGGCATTGGCGTACCCCCTCAGTATGAAGGCGACAAATTGCATATTTTACGGGTCGAAAGACGATGAAATAGATTTTATAGATGCTACAACAGGCGTAGTACAGGACTTTAATTATGATTTTAAAAACTGCATTGTGCGCGTAAAGGATTTATTGAAAGCTGAAAATTATCCTAATTTTTTAACGCAATGTAAGGATTGTGTACGTACAGATGGCAAATCTAAAATATTCAAAAAGCCGAGCGATGCTAACTATCGCTTGGATACGCTTTCAGTAGCCGAGATGAAAGCGCTCCCCATTTCAAACATTTTGAATGATTTGGAAGGCAAATTACGAGATGTGAAAACACCCGATATCGGTTGCTACGAATTTCAATACAAATAATACATGACCATGCAATGTGCAAATCATGTTCATAAATCTTCATGAGGATGTTGATAAAATGTGTAAAAAATTAATGATAAATTAATCTTAAAAACTTTTCAACATCCTTTTCTCTTCAATTTTACTACAATTCTTTTCCATTCTCCTTCTATCAATCATAGATTTTTTACTTATACACATTTTTTCACCAGTTATCAATGGTTATCAACAGAACCATTGGATAACTTTATTTAAAATTTATTTAAAAAAATATTAGTTTTGATAAAACATTTTATTTAATTTTGTAAAACAAAAGTTTTTAATTCTTTTGAAATTATTTAAAAGATGGAGAATTTTTTCGTAAATATTTTTAATCATTGAGGGGTATGGAAGACTCAAATTTTCAAGGTAAACAGAACAACGGAAACGGACAACGCTACAATGCCAAGACAAACCGTAACAATACAAATGACCTCAGCTCATTTGTCTTTGGCAAAGTGCCACCTCAAGCGGCTGCCCTTGAAGAAGCCGTGTTGGGAGCCTTGATGCTCGATAAAGATGCGCTACCAGCCGTCTTAGACTTACTGCGTTCAGAGAGTTTTTATTCAGATGCCCACCAAGCGATTTACAAAGCTGTATTAGAACTTTTCCGCAATTCAAAACCGATTGACTTGTTAACAGTCACAGAGGAATTAAAGCGGATGGGTTCACTTGAGCTTATTGGTGGAGCATATTATCTTGTAGAACTGACCAATAGGGTGGCTTCGGCGGCTAATATTGAATACCACGCGCGGATTATTGCTCAAAAACATATTCAACGTGAAATGATTAAGGTGTCAACCAATATCATTCGTGAGGCTTATGAAGATACAACCGACGTTTTTGACCTCATGGATAAGGCTGAACAAAGCCTTTTTGCCATTACAGAAACCAATTTGAGCCGTACTTTTGAAGGCATGAACAGTTTAGCTTCAAAACTTTTGAAGCAAATTGAAAGCCTTTCTAACAAAAAAGATGGTTTGACGGGCGTTCCAACAGGTTTTACAGAATTGGATAGATTGACATCGGGGTGGCAACCAAGTGATTTGGTCATTATTGCCGCACGACCTTCAATGGGTAAAACAGCCTTCACGCTCTCACTCGCTCGCAATGCAGCTATGGATTTTGGAAAAGGTGTAGCGATGTTTTCTTTAGAGATGTCAAGTTTGCAGTTGGTTCAGCGATTGGTAGCTATGGAAGCCGAAATTCCGTCGTCAAAATTGAGAAATGGACAGCTTGAGCCACATGAATGGCAACAACTGCATACAGCCATTGAAAAAATGTCGAAAGCACCTATTTATATTGACGATACGCCGGGCATCAATATTTTTGAACTGCGCGCAAAATGCCGCCGTTTGAAAGCACAACATGATATTCAAATAATCATTATTGACTATTTGCAATTGATGACAGGTGGTGGTGAAAATAATAAAGGTGGTGGTGGCAATCGTGAGCAGGAAATATCTGCTATTTCAAGAGCTTTGAAAGGCTTGGCTAAAGAATTAAATGTACCTGTTATTGCGCTTTCTCAGTTAAGTCGCGCAGTAGAAACGCGTGGTGGTTCGAAGAAACCACAACTTTCCGACCTTCGTGAATCAGGTGCGATTGAGCAAGATGCAGACATCGTGGGTTTTATTTATCGCCCTGAATACTATCAGATTTTGGAAGATGAACAAGGCAATTCTACAAAAGGCATGGCTGATATTCTTATCAATAAGCATCGTAATGGTGCTTTAGGTGAAGTTCGTTTGCGTTTTGTCGGAGAATTTTCTAAATTTACAGATCCTGACGATAATAATTTTGCGAATTTATCAATGGATTTTAATTCACCTGCTGCTAATGTCATCACGCGCCCTTCACGTATGAACGATGCTGAGGATATTCCGTTTTAATACAAAATATCGACTGTCAACATAAAAATATTCTTTCGATACGAACCTTACAATTATTTAGCACCCCCTCAGTATTCAAACTACTGAGGGGCTTTTTTGATTCTAAAATTGACCATTATTTCGATGTTATCCGTATTTTATAAGGCAATGTAGAACTGATTAGCCTTAAAAAGTGTTATATGTTCTAATAATTTAATTTTTTACATGAAAAAAGATAAAAAAATATCTAAAAAACAGGAAAACAAACTATCCGTTAAAGAACTTCAGCAAGCTATTCTACGGCTTTTTAAGCAAAATCCTACTAAAAATTATTCCACTCGCCACATCATTGAAAAACTCGGTATCGGTAATAATAAAGATTCGGTCAAGCACGCTCTTGAACAATTGGAAAGCTCAGGTCAGCTAAAAACCATTTCGAAATTGCCTGTTCAAGAAGCAACAACGGATGCTCAGCCACTTGCTATAAAAACTGAGGTTCGTTCGTTTCGTCAAAAAAGAGAGCCTGCCTCTACGGATGATCGACCGCCTTCTAATCGCCCTCAAAACGGGACTTATATTGGCAAAGTGGATGTGACTCGTACAGGTGCTGCGTACATCGTATGCGAAGGTTTAGAAAACGATGTGTATGTTGGGCAGAAAGCATTGAATGGAGCTTTGCATGGCGATAAAGTGAAAATTGCAGCCTATTTTTCCAATCGCCGCCGCCCTGATGGTGAGGTTTTGCAAGTTTTGGAAAGAGCAACCGACCATTTTATTGGCACATTCACTGACCATCGCCGCTTTGCGATAGTTATGCCCGACCGTATGGGTATGCCCGAAATTTTTATAGAAGAAACTGATACAAAAGGCGCTAAAAACGGTGAAAAAGTAACGGTTAGAGTAACAAAATGGCTTAGCCGAGCGAATAAAAAATTGACAGGCGTGGTTACAGCCGTTCTCGGGCAACCCGGCACGAGCGATATTGAAATGAAATCGATATTAATCAATAATGGTTTTAACATCGAATTTCCGGAAGATGTAGAAGCGGAAACGGCTAATATTCAAGACGATATAGCCTCTGAAGTATCTAAAAGACGCGATTTTAGAAAAATTACAACTTTCACGATTGACCCGCATGATGCGAAGGATTTTGACGATGCCCTGTCATATCGCGTTTTAGAAAATGGTAATACGGAAATTGGTGTTCACATTGCAGACGTGACGCATTATATTTTGCCGAATACAGCCCTCGATAAAGAGGCATATTTACGCTCAACTTCAGTTTATTTAGTTGACCGCGTTTGCCCGATGCTGCCTGAAAAATTATCGAATGGCTTATGTTCATTGCGTCCGAATGAAGATAAATTGACCTTTTCAGCCGTTTTTACTTTTAATGATAAAGCTGAAATCGTTGAAAAATGGTTTGGTAAAACAATTATCCATTCAGACCGCCGCTTTGCTTATGAAGAAGCGCAAGCCGTTTTAGAAGCAGGAGAAGGTGATTTTGTACACGAATTAGTGAAACTTAATCAAATTGCTCATCATTTGCGTAAGAAAAGATTTAAAAATGGGGCTATTAATTTTGAAGTGGACGAGGTCAAATTTAGATTGGATGAGCATGGAGTTCCGATAGAAGTGTACGTGAAAGAGCGCAAAGATGCACATTTGCTCATTGAAGACTTTATGCTTTTAGCCAATAAAGAAGTGGCTACTTATATGGCGAAGAAAGACCCCTCAGTAGAAGTGCCTTATATCTATCGAATTCACGATTTGCCGAATATGGATAAGCTCGAAAATTTCGCTCTTTTTGCAAAAGAAATGGGCGTAAAAATGAACCTTGATACGCCTAAAAATATTGCAAAATCTTTCGACGATTTGATTAAGAAAGCGGAGACGGATGAAAACTTGAAAATATTGATGCCAATTGCTATTCGTACAATGGCTAAGGCGGAATATTCGACCAATAATATCGGTCATTATGGTTTGGCGTTTGAATATTACAGCCATTTTACCTCGCCTATTCGACGTTATTCTGATGTATTGGCACACCGCATTTTATTTGAAAATTTGAATAAAACCAAACGTTTTGACAAAGAAAAGTTAGAAGAGCAGTGTAAATACATCTCTAAACAAGAGCGCAAGGCTACTGAATCGGAACGTGAAAGTATCAAATACAAGCAAGTAGAATACATGAAAAAACATGTCGGCGAAGAGTTTGAAGGCATTGTTTCGGGTATGCTCGAAAGGGGTATTTTTGTTGAAATAAAAGGCATGTTGGCTGAGGGCATGGTGACATTCGACCGCATGATGGAAACCTTTGAAGTGGAAAGCTCACGCTTGCGGGCGAAGGGTTTGCGCACAGGAAAAATCTATAAAATGGGTGATTCTGTGAAAGTAAAAATATTAAACGCCGACTTAGAAAAAAAGCAAATAGAAATGGGTTTGGCGGATTAGAACAATTAAGTAGTACGAGTTAAATAAACGGGAAAAACGCTCAAGCGAAATTAATAGAAAACTGATTACCAAACTGACAAAGAATATTATTAACAGGGTT
>JAYTON010000099.1:0-10116 GCA_043747725.1 Saprospiraceae bacterium | reverse complement strand
CTTACGGATTAGAAATATTAGCCCAGGCTCTGTTAAATGCCTTTGAAGTATGCATCCGTAAATTGACTTTGCCTTTTTTGTCATGTACTTAGAAAAATTTTATTTGAAATTTATAAAGTCAATATAGTCAATGCTCTAAATATTTTACAAGGTTTTTAAAATAATCTACCACATACATTTCAACATTCCGCTTGATATTTTCTCCGTTTTTCAATTTATCTGAATTGGTATAAAATATCCTCGCATTGGTCGTTTATAATCTTGCGTTTGTCAGAGGTGACGAATTTTTTACTTTGCTTTTTAGTCGAGCAGACATATTAATGCTGTAATACCTCTCAGTAAAATAGTGCGAAACGAACCTACTACTAAATGAATTCTTGAAATTTTACTATATTAAACCTGAATACAACAATGCATGAGCTTAATCGAATGGTTATTTGAAAGAAACAATTCGCACCCTATTGGAGAAATAAATGATAGGCAAATACCTGAAAAAGGAGAGCCTGTTAATTGGTGACTTTTGATTAATGGTCAAGTTCTTTTTTGGGTATATTTAATATCTCATTAAAATCTTCTTTATTTTATGAATTACATACTTATAAAATAGCAATTAGATGTATATTTTTTATACTCTATATATTTCTTGGATACAATTTGAACATTCAGCCGAATTATGAAAATATAGGTTGGCTTAGAGGATTAATGAACAATCCTTTTCGCTACAGCGATAATATCAATCGTTTTTTAATCTTCCTCAAAGGCGTTTTATCCCCAAGCTATCTCATGGCAGGTAGTTTTATAGAAAATGACCATCATTTTCTATAAAATATTAGTCGGCAAACCATCAATACTCACTTGATTTTTCTCTTTCCAATAATCTTCAATAGGTTCATTTTTAGTCCAAACGGTGAGCCTGTCTCGTTCAGTTTGTAGTTCATAAATGGGCACTCCAAAGCCACAAGAGGTTTGAACTGACTCAATATGCAACACAATAATTTGACGCTCGCCCGAATAGTTTGGGAAATGAGGATGCAGCTCCTGCCAGCGCTGACTATCTTTTTTCACTACTTCACCTTGCCCATAAAGCCTTAAAATAAGCGGCTTTTCAGTAAAACTACAAAACATAAAAGTCATGCGCCCATTTTGTTGAATATGCGCTGCCGTTTCATTACTACTGCCTGTGAGGTCAACATATGCCACCGTTTTATTATCCAAACAACGGAAACTATCCGTTCCTTTCGGCGATAAATTGACGCGCCCATCATCGGGTGCTGTAGCGGTGAAAAACATTTTTTGTTCAGCAATGAAATCCTTTAGGTTATCCGTTAAAGTTTCAAAAAATTTTGCCATTGTATGAAAATATATTTTATGGATTTTAAAATTATTTCTACTTAAACGCCGCCACTTTAAAATTAATACCACTCGGCAAACCAGTATTATTCAACATAAAAGTCTTTCCTTTTTTCACCACCGACACCCCCCTCAGTATATTGTCGCTGGGGAGACAAATAATGCCTTTGGCTTCATTGCCGTTGGTGTATGCCACTAATTCGATATTCGACCAGTCAAGGTCTTTGGTGGATTGTGCTTTTTTGATATGCGGAATAATCGCCCCTTCGCGCACCATGATGATGGCTTCTATTTTATCACAATTAATTGAATGCCAACCACTTGTGTAAGTTTTGCCTGTTTGATAGTCAATCCATTGACCTTGTGGTAGATAGACATCTCTTTCTTTTTTACCCTCTTCAAAAAGCGGTGCGACCAATATATCTGAGCCAAACGAATACTCATTGTCAATTTGCCAAGCGCCTTTGTCTTGCGGAAATTCTACGAATAAAGCCCTCACCATCGGCAAGCCTTTTTCAGCCGCTTGCTTGGATTGTGCATACACATAAGGCATGAGTTTATACTTCAAATCAATGACTTCACGAAAATAATTTTGAAAATCATCGCCATAATCCCATGGCTCTTTCGGCGGCTGACCATGACAGCGCGTATGAGACGACATAGACCCAAATGGCAACCATCGGCGGTACAAATTCTCAGGCGTGCGCTTGGTAAAACCGCCAATATCATGGCTCCAAAACGTAAAACCCGACAAGCCCAACGACAGTCCGCCACGCAACTCCGCTTGCATACCCATATCCGACGTTTCAGCATCGCCGCCCCAATGCAACGGATACCGCTGACTGCCCGCCCAAGTGCTTCTCGCCCAAATGATATTGTCGCCAGTGATATTTTTCGTCAAATCAGCAACCGTTTTATTGTAGCGCAATGGGTAGAGATTGTGTTCATAAAAACCAGTGCGCCCGTTGGCATAAATGCCATTATAAGGTGCAGCTTCCCCAAAATCTACTTTGATAACCGACACACCCATTTTCAACAAGTTACCAATTTTATCTTGATACCATGCCACTGTTTTGGGATTGGTAAAATCCAATACCGCATCTTCAAAAGGGACATTCCCTTTAGCATTTTTGACATGAAGTCCCCCCTCAGTAATTTCTTTAAAAAGCTTGTTTTTAGGAACAAAATAAGGCAATTGCCATAAACAAGTGCGAAAACCATCGCGTTTGAGGTCGGCAATCATCTTTTGAGCATCTGGAAAACGGGTTTTCGCAAACTCATAATCGCACCGCCAATCAGTTTCAAACCAACCTGTATCAAAGTGCAACACATCAGTTGGGATATTATTGGCTCTTAATTTAGCGGCTATATTGCGTCCATCGGCTTCTGAAAAATAGGTAATTCGGCTCATCCACAAACCAAATGACCAAAGCGGCGGCATGGGTGCTTTGCCCGTCAGATTGGTATATTCATCTAAAATATCTTTCGGTTCTCCTAAAAAAACGAACAAATCGAGGGCTTCATCGCCAATCATCAGGGCATTGGATGCGCCATAAGTGTTGCCAAAATCGCAGGTAATGGGCGTTGAAGTGTGCATAAACATACCATAACCGCGACTGCTCATAAAAAACGGAATCGGTTTGTACATGCCAGGCGTCTCAACGCCATTGGGGTCGCAGGTATAGAGGTTGACCTTTTGACCATATTTATTAAGGCTGGTAAAAGATTCACCGCAGCCGAATATCTTTTCATCGGGTGATATTTCAAAAACAGCTCCTACGCTGCGTGAATAATCCGCCGCTCGCCTGACAAAACAGAAGGGCATATTCGCGCAAAAGCCTTTATTATCAGAACTATGACGGGTTTTAGTCAATAAATTACCTTTCGCATCTCTAAATTCAACCGCCCACGGATTTTCCATAACTGTCACAGAACCATAAGCACTTTTATATAAATGACCATTTTTTATCTTAGAATATTGCCACGCTGCTTGATTACTGAGGGGGTCTTTCACGAGCATTAATGAAGGCTCGGGCACTTGAACCACCGTACCCGTTTGCATTTTCAAACGCACTGTTTTAGCCGATATAAATTCGAGGGAGAAAGGTAAAACAGGGTCGGCAGCATATTCAGCCGCTGGAAATTCATTTTGCGTTGTGCGTTGCAAAGCGTGTTGCGTATAATCGAATGCATGAGCAGGCGTATAACGCGCCCGTCGCCATTTGACCGCCCCAACACCCGTTTGAGGATTGAACGCCGCCAAACTATCCGCTAAAAAATAGGTATTGGTATAATCTTTAAAATCTTTACTCAAATCCACTGTTTCGTTCATCAGCGTTTGGCTGGATTGCGCCAAAATGTTTGAGTTTATTATAAAAATGCTGACAAAAAGGGCTATGCAGTTCTTCATTTCATTAAAAATTAATTGTTTAATATTTTTAATTGTACAATTGACACTTATTATTTATGAGCGTAAAAATAGTTAAATATTTGAAACACAAATTATTATTAACCATAAATGCTTTTGTCCAATATTATACTACATTTAGACTTTGTTGCAACAGTTTTGGTAAAAGATTAAACTGTTACATGTTATGAAAATGTGCGGTTTGAAGTAGAAATTTTGGCGGTACATTTATTGAAGAAAGTGAAGCTGTAAAAAACAGTAGGTATATAACTGAATAGACATGGCAATCGCACCACGATTTTTATACGATAGTCTTTGAATGTTTAATTAATTGTTAATAATACATTGACTTAACACCCTTTCATACATTTAAAATCGTTTCTTAAGCGATTTACTGAGGGGTGCTACATTAAGGCTATTGAATTGAAGATATTGCCCGATATCTATTAAATTCTCTATAATAAAACTCTCATTTTACTACAATCGTTATCTGACAAATTTTTAAAGGCGCCTTATCTTTTTCAAAAGACCTTTTATAGTGAAATGTTAGGACAGTCGAGCCTTCTTTCTGCGTAGCTTTCAAGTTAAATGTTTGTATCTCAGTGTTTCCATCCTTATCATTTTTTTCCAATGGAGTAATATCTTCTTTATCGGATATTTTTTCAAGCACTGTCACATCGCTTTTCTCTGCCAAGAGCCAAGTAAAACCTGTTGAGGATATTAAAGGTAATTGGATAATGGCTGACCCATTTTTCTCCATCGTAACGATAGTGTCACACTTATCTATCATAATAGGTTGTGCATTTTTGGATGAAAGGGTTTGATTACATGCTATATCCAAGTATAATGGTAAAGCAATGATTAAGAATTGATAATTTTTCATGATTATGAATTAAATAGCATTATGCCATTATCGAGTAAAAATCAATCGTTCGAGATGGCATAATGCCTATTAAAAAAGTTTTTAATTACGCTTAAATTTATAAGTAGATGTTTGGGTAGCGCGTGCATCATGGTAATCACTCACCAATTTCACTGTCAGAAAAGTATCCGTACAATCTAAATCAATATAAAGGTAACGCTTAGCGGCATTGTCATTATAAGTTGAATAATACTCATATGGGAAACTTGCTGGCAATGGTATTACCACTGAGTTACCCCAATCACAGTCAGTTGGAGAGCATTTGCCGTAAGCGTGAATGTTAGCATTAGTCGCTAATATTTTAGTAATTCCACCTGTATTAGCGTCAATATTCACCCAATTGCCGGCAAATTTCACACAAGTTTTTTTAGCTCTCACCCAAGCAGCACGACGTCCGACATTGTTACTATTATATTTTATCCACATATAACCATCTTCGCCCCAATCGGTACCCCAAGAGTTTTTAAGCAACCAAGCTCCTTTAGCATCATCCCAACCTACCAAAACGATGGCATGATTGGTAGCTGGATTATTATTATCACTCGTTGTACCAAAATAAACGCCGCCTGCATAGTTTCTAAATGAATTTGTTACATTCACGCTTGCACTTACCCCTCCATATTCACAAATAGCTTTTTTAATGTCCGCAACGGCAGCTATTTTATTTATATCACCGGATGGGTGAATCACATTCCAACTAACAGCACCATAATCTGTCAAAGGCGTTCCACCGCATGAACCATCTGTTGCCGTGTAAGGTACTTGCGCTTCAGTCCTTAATGTCTTGTTATTATCAACCATCCAATCAAATACTTTGTAAGCAAATCCACCTCCACAAGTTCCACCATTAGAACAAGTCAAGGCTTGTTGTTCCGCCAAATTTAGGTTATTAGGAGATCCACCATTAACTTTTAGATAATTCGATTCATAAGCTCCTACAGCCCCAAAAGACCAACAACTACCACAACCTCCTTGATCACGCACAGGCGTTACCAAATTAAAAGACCGTGCATCATATTTGCTCAATCCTACACAATTTACAACGTTGACCACAGCACCTTGAGGAAGCACAATACTTTTTAGATTTAGATCTAGCTTCCTTGATCTTTCCAGTATCTTTGGTGCTTCGGTGGCGACGGGCGCTTCACCGGTAATCTCTGTAATTTTTCTTCCTGATACGGAAGTAACACCCACAAAGTAGTTGAGTTTTTGGTCAGTAATGAGTTTTCGCTGTAAAATTAATTCTGATTTGATAGAGGCGGCAGCATTAAGTTCACGTGCTTTGTATTTGGGGTCTAAACCCGGTTGAGCCATGAGGCAAACACTGAAAAGAATGCCAAGCAAAAGAAAAATGTATGTTTTCATTTTGAAAAAATTTAAGTTAAAAAATAGGAGTAAAATATAATATGTTTAATCAGTACTAAATATTGAAAGTGAATCAAATAATAGCCTGTTCAACTTTCAATGAAGTTTAGAAAAGTCTGATAAGTAAGAAGCGTAACGAATGAGTTTGTAGGAAGTGGTTGAGTTTACATTATGGTTTTTCAATCTATCATTGAGTATTTTTAATTTCAATTGCTATACAAAATTATAGTTTTTTAATTAAAATACAAGTATATTATTTCGATACATTATGTTTCTTTAGAATTATATATCTGTCATCTATTTATCCCCTCAGTATTTCTAACTTTTATAAATAAAAAACCGCATAATTAATTGAAAATCAATTAATTATGCGGTTTTTTATTTTTTCAATAAAATATCAGTAACCAAACACTTTTAACAAAATAAAACATCTTTTTGAAGCTTATAAAAATGTCGATAAAAAGAAATGTATAGTCTTTCATATTATAAATGAATAATTAGTTAATATTTTTAATTGTGCAATTGACACTTATTATTACGGGCGTAAAAATAGTTAAATATTTGAGAGGGTTTAGATGTTTTTAATAAATCAAAATGAATAACAGATAGTCTTTAACTGAGTGGAGTCATGCCTATTGATAAAGGCATTTAAGAAAGGTTTGAATCTTGATTTAACTTCTAATCTTTTTATCCAGAGCCATTTTATATACAGCCCCAACTGGAATAGTTACTTTATCTATGAAAACAAGATTGCCTTCTATTTTATTCACTTTTTGGATATTGACGATGTATGACTTGTGTACGCGTGTGAAAAGGGTTTCGGGGAGGTCATCTTCAAGATGTTTCATTGTAATTGAAGCGACGATGGTTTGTTTAGTTGTATAAATCTTAGCAAAATTGCCGTAGGCTTGTATATAAAGGAGGTCATTGAAATTGATTTTATAATTCGTTGTGCCATCTTTGATAAAGATAAAATCTTTGTGATTTTTCTCTGTTTTATCCGATTTTTCGATTTTTTCAGGTGTTTCACTTAAAAATACTGAGGGGGGTGCCTGAAGTGTATAGAGTGGTTTTTTCAATTCAATGACGCGATTGACGGCTTTCAAAAATCTATCAAATTTGATGGGTTTGAGTAAATAATCCATCACACCTAAATCAAAAGCCTCCAAAGAATGTTCTGAATAAGCGGTAGTCAAGATTACTATAGGCGGATGAGTGAGCGTTTTGAGCATATCCAAGCCCGTCATATCAGGCATATTAATGTCTAAAAACAAGATGTCGATTTCATTTTCACTCAAAAAATCAAGGACTTCAAAAGCATTGTAGGCATGACCCGCAACGGCAAGAGTTTTCAATCTGTCTATATAATTTTCCAATAGTGTATGGGCTAAAGGCTCATCGTCCGCAATAAGGCATTTTAAGGTCATATCTGAATATCCAATTGAACGTTATACATTTGATTGTCTGTTTTTATAACAAGTTGATGTTTTTCAGGAAAAAGCAAATCTAACCTTTTTTTGATATTTTCTAAACCCGTTTTAGTGGATTTGACATTTTGTTTTCGCAGAGGAATAAGGTTTTCAGTTTTGAAAGAAATACTCTGCTCTTTTATGCTCAAAAATATATGTATGAAGCTCTCGCCTTCAGCACTGACGCCATGTTTGTAGGCATTTTCTATAAATGGAATAAACAACATTGGCGGTATTTGCATCTTTAAATTGGCGGCTTTCTCTACTTCAAAATTGATTTTAATTCTATCTGTCGAACGCTTTTTTTCTAAGGCAATATAGTTTTCTAAAAACTCAATTTCATCTTCAATATTCACTTCATTTTTCTTCGACGATTCAATTTGGTAGCGCATTAAATCCGCTAATTGGAGTATCATTTCATTGGCTTCTTCTTGATCGCTCAGATTTTGAGCATATATATTATTCAAAGTGTTGAATAAAAAATGCGGATTGACCTGCGATTGCAAAAGTTTCAATTCCGCTTCTACTTGCCTTCTTTTCGTTTTTTCATATTGAATTTGTAGCAAAATACCTTTATAAGCATAGCTTATGGCTGTTGAAAGAAATAATAACAGGGTAATTGCGATTACAGAGGCTAAATAATTAATACCATCTCCGCCTTCAATGTGGTTTAAAACAAGCGAAAACAAAAACCCAGTAGAGCCAATCAAAACCGTTAAACCCAATCCATAAAGTAGCCATTTTTTTTCGCCCAAATAGTTTTTTAGAAGCCATTTATGTGGATAAAATAAAATGATGAGCAATACCCAGATGGATATCGTGAGCAGTATTTTGTCTGGCAAGTTCCGAGCACTGATACCAAATGGCATCACTACTGCTACGACTAACCACACCTTAATATCGAATATAATTTCCTTTTTCATGGCTCAAATATATAGCCCTTTTTCCATACCCTCAGTATGAAATGATGAACTGCGTTTGTCCGATTGTGAACTGCGTTTGTCCAATCTTTTAGCCCTTTATCACCTATTATTTGCGATATTTACAAAAGACGACACCTTTGTAACATCAATTTTGATACTAACATCATTAAAATAAAATTCATCATGGTCACCATTAAAAAAGAAGATAGCAATTTCATATTTGAAGTAAAGGGTATGCACAAACTATGGGCATTTAAAAGCCAAATAACCATTCCTGTTGACAATATCCTCACTGCTCATCAAAATTTCGATACGATTGGAAGTTGGAAGGGATTTAGAATTCCCGGTACGCATATTCCCTTTGTCATCACCGCAGGAACATTTTATAAAAGCGGTAAAAAAATATTTTGGGATGTTGCAAATACGGACAATTGCATCATCGTGGAACTCAAAGACGCTGACTACAATCAATTAATTATTGAAGTTGAAAACCCTGAAGAGGCAATTAAAATGTTGAATCAATAAAATCATCTGCACCATCAATTTAAATTAAATCACTTTAAAAAATAACATCATGAAAAAAGTATTCCCTGTACTGTTTTTGATTGTATTATTCACCCATTTTATCCAAGCTCAAGATAAAAGATTGGCTGGTATCGACACTGCTATCCAACGCATCTTGACAGAATTTAATGCTGTTGGCGTTACGGTAGCTGTTGTTGAAAAAAATAATGTACTGTTAGCCAAAGGCTATGGGTATAAAGATTTGGATAACAAAAAAAGCGTGACGCCTCAAACGCTCTTCCAAATTGGCTCTTGCACGAAGGCATTTACCACTACTTTATTGGGCATGTTGATGGATGAAAAGCTGTTGGATTTTGATAAACCCGTCCATGAATATTTGCCTGAATTGATATTTAAAGATGACAATTTGACTAAAAATGTCACCACGCGCGATATGATGACGCATCGCACGGGCTTGCCTCGCCACGACTTGGCTTGGTATCTTCGCCCCAAAACGACGCGGGCAGAATTGCTCAAAGCCATCAGCCAATTTGAAGCTTCGGCAGGGCTGCGTGAGAAGTGGCAATACAACAATTTTATGTTCATGGCTCAAGGCGTTTTGGCTGAAAAACTGACCAATAAATCTTGGGAAAGACTCCTTCAAGAGCGCATCTTTACCCCCCTCAGTATGAACGGCTCAAAATACAGGACGGCAGATATGCTGAAGACAGACGACTACTCCCTACCCTACAATTACGATGATGAAAAGAAAAAAATTAAGAAATTAGACTACTATCATTTCAGTGGGATGGAGCCTGCGGGCAGCATTGCCTCCAATGCAAAAGATATGAGTGAATGGCTCAAAACATGGGTAAATGTTGGAAAATATAACGGCAAAGAAATGTTTTCAATCGATTTTTACAATCAAGCGATAAAGCCTCAAATGGCTATGGCAGGCGTTCCTGATAAACGAGAGCTCAATCTTTTTACACATGGCTACGGTTTGGGCTGGATGATTAAGACCTACAAAGGGCATCATCAAGTGGAGCATGGCGGCAATATTGATGGCTTTTCAACCACCACTTGTTTCTATCCGAATGATAGTATCGGCATATTTGTTTCAGTGAATCAAAACGGTTCAGGAGTACAAAGTTTTATTCGCAATTGGATTGCTGA
>JAYTON010000098.1:0-5021 GCA_043747725.1 Saprospiraceae bacterium | reverse complement strand
GAAATAAAAATTACGCCTGATAAAGAGGTGTATATTGATGGTAAAAAAGCAGAAGAGGGTGAAAAATTACCTTTTCAACTCGACGATACTGAGGGGGTGTTTGGCTTGAATAATTTTAATTTAATAATCCCTCGTTTTGATTTTGATAATGAGCGCCATGTATTCAAATACAAGAATCTTGACAGTACAATGATTATCAAAATTGACCCTAAAATTCGCAGTCAAATCAGGCTTTTTCAAGACAGCAAAACATGGGACAATCAATCACAACGCATTGCTGAAGAATGGCGGCTGCATAGTAAAAAGTTGAAAATAGATGCTGAAAAAATGCAGCGTGATGCTGAAAAATTGTCAAGAGGAATCATAAGAAGCCAAGAATATATGAACCGCAATGCTGAACGCATAGCAAGAGAGCAACTACGCAATTTTGACAACCAAAAGCATTTATTCAAGGCTGACGGCGATGGCAATTTCATCTGGCATCAAGGACCTAAATCCGCTATCGAAAGCGAGCTTGAGCGCGATGGTTTTATAAAAAACGGTAAAAAAGCCTACAAAATAGAGCTTAATGAAAAGGATTTGAAGATAAACGGGAAAGAAATGCCGAAAGAAATGCATGAAAAATACCTCCGCATTTATACCGAAAGCTCAGGTTCAAAACCAAGTAAAAAAGGCAAATTCAACATGACAATTGAAGAAGAAGATTAATTAAATGACCGTAAAAAATATGAGACATACCCCTCAGTATAGACTCACTTTCACCGCAATTAGGCGTTAGGAGTGTCCATACTGAGGGGTATTTTATTTTTAAAACATAGGCTTAAATTCAACTAAAACCCCTACTTTTACAAGCACAATCAGCCTAAGCCTTATGAATATCGATCAAATTCTCACCGTTACTTTCACCCTTTTTGCCATCATTGATATGCTCGGCAATATCCCTATTTTGATTTCTTTGAAAGATAAAATTGGCGAAATAGAAGCCGGTAAAGCCACCCTTGTATCAGGTATTTTGATGTTCGGTTTTATGTTTATCGGCGAGCGATTTTTGGGCATTTTGGGCGTTGATTTGAAGTCATTTGCTTTGGCTGGCTCCATTCTCATTTTCATTATGGGCTTGGAAATGACACTCGGCATCGACATTTTCCAATCAGAAGATGAGTTCAAAACCGGCAGCATTGTACCTGTAGCTTTCCCTCTTTTAGCAGGTTCGGGTACACTCACGACTATTATGTCCTTGAAAACAGAATTCAGCAATTTCATCCTTTCTATGGGCATTTCTATCAATTTAATAGTAATTTACTTCGTCATTCGCCTATTGAATCCCATTGAAAAACTCTTAGGTAGGGGTGGCTTATTGGTGGTTCGTAAGTTTATGGGCATAATTTTATTGGCTATTGCGGTTAAAATATTCAAGGCAAATTTATCTTTTTAAAAATAGTATGGAATGGCGATGATAATAATAAACTTACCTGAAAACTATAACTCAAATGTGGCTGTTTGTATAGGGATTCCAAATGCTGAATTTGGCTTGCTCGATGTCTCGATAAAGCAAATCGAACTTTACGATAAAACCATAGGCTTGATGACTCAAATCCTCAAATTGCCGATTAATGCTCCTGCTAATAAGATATTCACCTTCTCTTTCGCCAATGGCATTTATTGGCTTTTAATAAAGAAAATAGAAAATGGATGGGGTATAAATAATTGTAGAATTTAGAGGTATTAATAACATTTAGAAAGTTTTTAATTTTTCAAATGTTCAATAATCAAGGAATTATAAATTTAAAAAATAAATGATTGATAAAAAAAAAACAGAAAACGCCCTTATCATTTTCATTAAAAACCCGCAGTTGGGTAAAGTCAAAACCCGTTTAGCAAAAACGGTGGGTGATGAAAAAGCCTTAGATATTTATCTTGAATTATCAAAAATTACGGGCGAAAATTGTCAAATGTTATTGCAAGGAACGCAACTACTGAGGGGTCAATCAGCTATTCAAGCCTACGTTTTTTACAGCGATTTTATCAATAAAAATGATGATTGGGCGAATGATATTTTTGAAAAAGCGGTGCAATCAGGCGATGATTTAGGCGATAGAATGTTGAATGCCTTCACATTTATTTTGCAAAAACATCCAAAGGCGTGTATCATTGGCAGCGATTGCCCGACGCTTTCGGTAGCAATTTTGGAAACAGCTTTTGAAGTATTAGATAAAAACGATTTTGTGGTAGGTCCTTCAACTGATGGTGGGTATTATTTATTGGGTATGAATGCCACGTCCCCCCCTCAGTATTTATTCGAAAATATGGACTGGAGTACTGAAAATGTGCTGCCCGAAACCCTAAAAAGAATAATAGAGCAAGGCAAAACAGTTGCGCTTTTACCTGAATTGACAGATGTGGATGATGAAAAAGATTGGCTCAATTACTTGAAAATTAAAGAAGAGAAATGACCCCTCAGTATTAATTAAAAAATAAATTAAATTCATAAATATTTGATAATCAATTAGTTAAATTTTTATTTTAATAAAAGACAGATTAAATTTCAAGAACCCAAACAGACAGTTTAACTTTGCGACCTTCAAAGTCTATGGCTATAAAAACTACACAATCCATCATCTGTCTAAATCTATCATTCATGTCTGGTATAAAACTTTTCTCAGGGACTTGCTCCCATTATCTTGCTGAAAAAATTGCTTATGAATACGATCAAAAACTGGGCGACATGACTGTATCTAAATTCAGCGACGGTGAAATGCAGCCGGTCATCAATGAGAGTGTACGCGGCGAGTACGTTTTTTTTATTCAATCTACCTTCGCCCCAGCCGATAATTTACTCGAATTACTCCTCCTTATTGACGCTGCCAAACGGGCTTCGGCGGGCTATATCACTGCCGTCATTCCTTATTATGGCTACGCCCGTCAGGATAGAAAAGACAAGCCGCGTGTACCCATTTCTGCAAAATTAATAGCGAATATGATAGAAGCCGCTGGAGTTAATCGCTTGATGACGATGGATTTTCACGCTGACCAGCTACAAGGATTTTTTGATATACCAGTTGACCATTTGAAAAGTGAGCCGATATTCTCTCAATATATCAAAGATAATATAGATCTCAGTAACGTTTTATTTGCTTCTCCAGACGTTGGAGGAGTCAAACGAGCGCGTAATTTTGCACGTATCTTAGAAAGAGACTTTGTCACTTGCTCCAAATACCGTAAAAAAGCGAATGAAATAGCTGAAATGAATGTCATTGGTGATGTAGAAGGTATGGATGTGATACTCGTTGATGACTTGATTGATACCGCAGGTACGCTCTGCAAAGCAGCGGAAGTCATCATGAACAAAGGCGCTAAAAGCGTCCGTGCGATGGCAACACACCCCGTTTTGAGTGGAAAAGCCTATGAAAATATCGAAAATTCGATGCTTACAGAAGTCATCGTTTGCGATACTATTCCTTTGCAAAAACAGTCATCTAAAATAAAAGTGATTTCTACGGCTAAACTTTTTGCTCGCGCTATCCGCAATACGCATGAAAATCGCTCGATTGAAGCCTTGTTTGATATGTAAAAATATATCAGCAATTTTTTTTGTCATTCAGCAGGAATCTCTATTTCGCTTTGAGATATTTAAAATTAAAATTGCTTTTATTTTTAAAAAATAGCACAAAGAGATTCCTGCTGAATGACAAAAAACGACGCCTTGTACTGAGGGGGTCGTTTTTTATTTTTATAAAGACTCAACCAAGACCTCCACGCGCCGATTCAAAGCACGTCCCCCCTCAGTATCATTCTGTGAAATCGGCTGACTAAATCCCAATCCCTTCACTTCAAATTGAATACTCTCAGGCACATTCATCTTTTTTAAGGCAGCCATCACTGCTTTTGCCCTATTTTCAGATAGCTTTCTTATTGGCAGCCGCTATACCCACATTATCAGTATGCCCTTCGATGATTACCTTTGATTGAGGATTAAAAATGAGCAATCGCGCCATGGCTAATATCCATTCATCGGCTTCAGGTTTAAGCTCATATTTATTCACATCGAATAGAAATTTATTGTCAATTTTAGCTTTAATCCCTTTATCAGTCTTTTCAGATTGAATAATATTATTGATTTCTTTTTCATAATTGGCAAGGTCGAAAGGCTTAGGCGGCAGGGTATCTTTAGTGTATCGCATCAAAAGCTGCAAGCCCATTCTATCAGGAAAGCCTTGAAAATACCAGACTTTTATAGAGTGAAAGCCCCTTGACAGCACCGTTTTAGCTGCTTTTGGTACAAATTGGTGCATCCCATCGTGATTAATGATCTCTTTCCCATCTATCCATAGTCGAGAACCATCATCGGATTTCAAAACAAAAAGATACTCGCCCGAATCTCTTATTTCAAAATTGCCTGTGTAAATAATAGCAAATATTTTCACGCCTTTTGGTACGCCCGGAAACGGCACGGTGAGATTGCGTTCAGTGATATTGAGCGATTGCGTATAGACATACCCGATAGGCGGCGTCTGCTCTATTTCAGGTTTATAATCCCATTCAGTAGCACTTTTGAAGGATTTTGGCACCGTATATTTATAAATTGTTCCCTTCAAACCAATAGAAAAAGGCGTTGGACTGCCTAAATCTTCTATTTTTTGGGCATAATTTAGAGAAAGGAAAAGGAGAAAGCATAGGGTTAAAATAGTGTTTTTCATTTTGATTTGGAAAATTTTTTATGACTTGAAATTGAAGAATCCATTTTAAAACAACATTTTAGCTATTTTATTTTAGATGCTTTTAAAACTCAAAAAGGTGTGTAACAAAATAAAATAAATGAATCCACCACTTCAAGTTTTGTCAAGAAGTCAATATTTTCCAAAAAATGCCCCAATCCTTCCAAACATCATAATCCTTGGCGTATAAAAAATTGAGTCGCTCAATCGTCTTGTCATGCATGTCTTTAAAATGCAAGGCATCTTTTGGAGAAAAGACGCCTTGCTTTAATAGCGGTAAATTATTCACATTGTTCACAGAGGTGT
>JAYTON010000097.1:0-13655 GCA_043747725.1 Saprospiraceae bacterium | reverse complement strand
TCAAATTCTTTATCAATCATTTGTTGCTCTTTTATAACAAATGTAACCATAATTTAGTCGGTCAGCTTCTAAAAAATAGAACTTATACATTAATTAAATAAAATATAGGGCATTTGGGCTACCGACATTTCACAGCTCCGCTACTTTTAAACAAAAGGTTTAATTCCTAATTCCTAATTGTTCCTTACATTAGCCCAATGAAATTCTCTTTCTATAAAAATATGCTCTTTCAGCAATATTGTTGCTCTTTTATACTCACTTTATTGGTATATTTCAATACTCGGCAAGCAGGTTTCGTAACGGATTTTTTGGGTTGGCAAAGCGATTTTGATAATAATAACTCATGGGCAGTTATCAATGGCGATAGATACAATATCAAAAGTTTCTATCATTTCACGCATATTCTCATGTATGCGATGACAAGCGTTTTTCGCCTCAACGGAACGGCTTGGTTTCTCTTGTTCTCAAGTCTTTTCGCTTTGAATGGGTTGCTTGTTTTTCGTCTTTTTATTTACCTTTTCAACAAATTAGAAATACTTCGTTCAACTACTATTGCCACAGTCGGCATCCTATTTTTTATGTTATCACCTTATCAAGCGGAGGTGATGGTTTGGCGGGCGTCGTTTCATTATTTGACGGGTTTTGCTATGATGCTGGGTTTTGTGCATTTATCTTTGCAATATGCTGATAATCAACGGTTTAAATATTGGATTTGGGCGATGGTTATCTTCTTTTGCTCAATATTTTCCTTAGAGTTTTTTCTGTTTACGCCCTTCATTGTCTTAATTTTAATGGTGTTTTTATACCTCAATTTTCCTCGAAGTTTTGACCTTAAAAATGTATTGATGCGCTTTGTGGGCATACCCCTCAGTATGATAGGCATTTATTTCATTTTATATCGTTTGACCCATGAAAAATGGATAGCGCACTACGGTTCTAAAAATCACACGGCTATTATTTCGCCTGAGTCTTTTGCTACCTATGGCAAATATGTAGCAAAGTATCTGGGCTTTGTTCGGCATTATAAACACACGATAAAAGAGACATTCTTTGCCGATTTTAGCACCCCCTCAGTATCATGGCTTATTTTGATAATTGTGTTATCAACAGCCGTCTTAGGTTTAGATTTATTAAAAAAAATGAGCAAGCGTAATCGATTGATATTCTTGAGTTTCGGCTTGTTTTCGTTGCTGATTGCACCCGTTTTGACGCTCTATTTTTCCTATACATTATTGACTGAAAATGACCGCTACGGCTATATGGCTTCGGCGTTTTTATTCATGGGTTTAGCTTTAATTTTATCCAAATTACCCAAGTTTCTTTTCTATGGCATCTCGATTATTTACCTCTGTTTATCCACATATCTATTGTTAAAAACTAATAGAATTTGGTATAAATCTGAAAAGGTATTCACTCATTTGGTGAAAGAATACAACTATTGGGATGCCGACGAAGTACTCATTTTGAATGCGCCTGATAATTACGAAGGGATGCCGATGTTCAGAGTTTTAGCTGAAGAATCGGGAGTGAAAGAAGCCATAGAAATTCACCATCGCCGCAAGCTGAATACGCGCATGATTGACGTGGCGCAATACAACATGACTACGCCCGACGACGGCGCGCACGTACGGGTAGATTCGGCGAACCAAATCATGGTGATTTTTAATCAATGGGGCAATTGGTGGTGGCGAGCAGGAAAAGGCGCGACGAACTACGAAAACGACTTCTATAAAATCAAATTTGATTATAAAGGCTGCGGCAATTGCTATCAGTTGACATTTAAAAATAATAACCCGCGCCGTTTGTTGCTCTTCCAAGTCGGCAATCAATTCAAAACGGTGGATATGTCTCTCATCGGGGTTGAGCAACGGTAAAACATTTCCCTTCATCTATAAAATACGGCATTCTATCCATTCAAATCGACAATCTGTCCGATTGGATGCAACGCTTCTGTAACTTTTCTGTCAGTTTTGTGGTCATATTTTCAACTATACATTTTGTTGAATTGAAATTATGATTCAACTAAAGTATTGATTTTCAATTATTTATGAATAAAACAAAGCGCCTCCTCCTGCCACGCTCTACTCGCAGTGACAATAAATAGGATTTTATCGAAAAAAATAAGTCGTTTGTCGAGAAGGAAAAAATTAAGTAGGGGTCAATCGAAATTTAGCTGTCATTCATCCGAAATTATTCAATTAAAAAAGACTTTGCACTCACTTTTGTATCAATGAAAACAAGTTTTTATGTTATGAAAAAGCAATTTTAAAATCACCCGACAATTTTAATTTTTTTAGAAATCACCTTAAATCTAAAGTTTAGTCATGAAAAAGTATTTTAATCACCTGACTGTTTTATTAACACTTTGCCTTTTAACGGGCTTCCAACTTGAAGCACAAAAAATTACGGGCGTCATAAACGATGCCACCGACAAACCTCAAGAATTTGCTACTGTAATGCTGATGAAAGCGCAAGATTCCACGCTTGTAAAAGGTGCTGCGACAGATGAAAAAGGGCAATTTGAAATCGAAGATGTTGCCAATGGACAATATTTTATCAATGTGAGCATCGTCGGTTTTAAAAATTATGCTTCAAAGACCTTCGATGTCAAAGGCAGCAATGTAACCCTTGACCCTATCAAACTTCAAACCCTCGACCAAGAGCTGAAGGAGGTAACGGTTGTAGCCCGCAAACCCATGATTGAAGTGAAAGCTGACCGCACTGTTTTCAACGTCGAAGGCAGTCCAAATGCAACAGGTTTGAGTGCACTCGAATTGCTTCGTAAAAGCCCAGGCGTACAAGTGGACAAAGACGAAAATGTACTTTTGAAGGGAAAGCAGAATGTTATTGTGCATATTAATGGTAAACCAAGCCAAATGAGTGGTAAAGATTTAGCTGCTTTTTTGAAAGGTTTGAACTCAGCAGACATTGAAGCGATTGAAATTATTTCAAATCCAGGGGCTAAATTCGATGCCGCAGGCAATGCTGGTATCATCAATATTCGCCTGAAAAAGAATAAAAAATTGGGCACCAACGGCAACGTTTCTTTAGGCGTTTCGCAAGGCATTACTGCTAAAACAGACGCTGCGTTGAGCGTTAACTATCGCGATTCTAAATGGAATTTGTTTAGCAATTATAGCTATAACTATGGTACTTGGAACAATACTCTCGAGTTGGATAACCGCATCAAATTGAACAACGGGCAATATGACAACCTTTGGCTTCAACGCGGCAACCAAAATTGGACAAGCAACGACCATAATTTTAAGGTAGGTGCGGACTATACGCTCAATTCAAAAAATACGATTGGCGTATTGTTCAACGGTGGCGTCGGGCAGCCGGATTTTCACGCTAAAAGTTCTACAGTTATTGGTCAAACGAACTTGGCCAGGAAAGAATTTATTTCTAAAGATTCGATATTAAGAGCTGAAAGTCAAGGCAATATGAATAACAAAAATTTGAACTATAATATCAATTACCGTTTTGCTGACACCTCGGGGCATGTACTGAATGTGGATGCTGACTATGGTTTGTTCCGCAACAGAAACAAAAGTTACTTACCTAATTATTATAAAACAGGCGATGAAAGCCGTGATTTGACAAGCCGTATTTATAGAAATATGACGGATGCGGATATTGATATTAAGTCATTCAAAGTTGACTATGAGCAACCCCTCAGTAAAACGCATAAAAAAGCGGGTAAATTAGGTGTTGGTTTCAAGGTGTCTGATGTGGTAACTAAAAACAATTTTGATTTTTACAATGTCATCAGCAGCAAAGATTATTTGGATACGAACCGCACCAATTTTTTTACTTATAAAGAACAAATCAAAGCGGCATACGCGAATTACAATACGCAGTTGGGAAAATGGGGTATTCAAGTAGGTTTGCGCGCTGAAAATACGACTTCAAAAGGCGATTTGAAAACTAAGCAAACCAAAGCCTATAAAGATGTGGATACCTCGTATTTTAACGTGTTTCCGTCAGCCGCTTTCAGTTATCAGTTGAGTAAAAATCATGCATTTAATATGACATATCGCTACTCACTCGATCGCCCAAGTTATCAAGATTTGAATCCGTTTGAAAATCGTTTGGATGAATTAACTTTTGAAAAAGGCAATACGCAATTGCGTCCACAATATACTCACACGGCTGAATTGGGCTATTCCTTCATGGGTTTTGCAAATTTGAGCTTGAGTTATGCTAAAACAAAAGATTATTTTACGCAATATACCGACCAAGAGTTGAAGAATGAAGTGACCACTTTTTTCATCACTAAAGCCAATTTGGCCAATCGTGAAAATTATGGTATTACCTTGAGTTCTCCCACACCTATTAATAAATGGTGGGGTGGTTTTGCCAACGTTTGGTTCAATCATACCCTTTTGAAAGCTAATTTAGGTGTAGGAAAAGATGTCAATATTAAAGCCGATGGTGGCGGATTTTACTTGCAACAAACTTTCACACTACCTAAAAGTTTTGCTATTGAAGCTGATGGTTGGATGAATTTTGGCGGCTTGTGGGGCAATTTTGTTTCCCGTACTCAAGGGGTGATGAATGTTGGGGTTTCTAAAAAAATATGGGATGGCGATGGTCAGATAAAACTCAGTGTCTCAGATATTTTTAAAACATCAAAATGGTCAGCTTACACTGAATTGGGTACGCTTAGAATGGATATGCGTGGTACATGGGAAGGTCAGCAAATCAAAGCGAATTTCACTTATCGCTTCGGGAATAAAAACGTACAAGGTGCTCGTCAGCGTAAAACGGGTTTAGAAGATGAAAAGAATCGCGTAAAATCAGGAAAACAATAAAATTAATTGAAATTTAAAAATTAAAAATTGAGAATTCTTATTTTTCAATTCTCCATTTTCAATTTTCAATTAATTAGACTGTTTTTTCATACTGAATTTTGGGAAGGGTGTTCGACTTTGGTTGGGCACCTTTTTTTTGTTATTTCAAAGATGAAATAATTATCATTTAAAATGTAACTTATTAATATATAAAAAGGTAAAAATAGGCGAAATCTTTTACCTAAACCTTTTTTTAAAATTCAGTAATGATGAAAAAACCGATTCTAACACTCGTGCTTGCTATCAGCACATTATTAGCTTTTTCTAAAGAAAAACCTAAACCTGAAAATGCGCCAATAGATTCCACTCAAATAATGGTAGAGGATATTGAAAGGACGTTAAAATATCAAACGGGAGATATTGTTATCGGCGATAATTTAGCCAAATTGAAAATTCCTGCGGGCTTCCGTTTCCTTGATGCCCCTCAAGCAAAATACATTATTTATGACGTTTGGGGCAATCCAAAAAATGAAGGTGAAAATCTTTACGGCTTAATTGTACCTGAAAAAATAGGCGTAACCGAAGCAGGAAGCTGGGCATTTGTCATCGAATACGATGATATGGGCTTTGTAAAAGACGACGATGCTGATAAAATCAACTACGACGACCTCATAAAAGAAATGAATGAGGGCGAAGCAGAAGCCAATGCGGAGCGTGTTAAAATGGGTTTTTCGGCTGTTCATATCGTCGGCTGGGCGCAAAAACCCTACTACGATAAGGATAAAAAAGTGCTGCATTGGGCTAAAGAAATCGCGTTTGGCGGTGAAAATGAGCATACTTTGAACTATAATATTCGGGTATTAGGACGCAAAGGTGTTCTGATTTTGAACGCTGTTGGTGGCATGGATAAATTGTCTGAAATCAATGAAAAAATAGCGGCTGTATTGAGCAGCATTGAATTCAATGAAGGCAATAAATATGCGGATTTTAATCCCTCGGCAGATAAAGTAGCGGCTTGGACGATTGGCGGTTTGGTGGCTGGAAAGGTTTTGGCGAAAGTGGGTTTGTTCGCTGTTATTTTAAAATTTGGAAAAATTATCTTTATTGCTTTGGCAGCGGCAGGTGGCGCAGCGTGGCGTTTTTTTACTGGCAGAGGAAAAGAAGCAGAAGCTTAAATAATGATTTATAAATGATAAATGATGAATATTTAAATAATTGATGATCAATTACTTATAACAAAATTTATTTAATTTTAGTTTAAAAAATACCCCTCAGTATTTTGACTTTTTGAAAGGTGCAATACTGAGGGGTTTTAATTTAGAGTTTTTCAATAAATTGTAAATCACATCTCTACCCCTCATTTATCCCTTCTGGAGTATTCAAGCCTTTTATCATCATCTCCAGAATTTGCGTAGCCGCTTTCGCAATCACCGTTCCGGGACCAAACACACCTGCTACACCATTCTTATATAAAAAATCGTAGTCCTGCGCCGGAATCACACCACCGACGATGATGATAATATCTTCCCGACCAAGTTTTGTCAACTCTGCGATCGTCTCAGGCACAAGGGTTTTATGCCCGGCTGCGAGGGAAGAAATGCCGATAATGTGCACATCGTTTTCAGTCGCTTGGCGCGCGGCTTCGGCAGGGGTTTGAAAAAGGGGACCAATATCCACATCAAAACCCAAGTCAGCGAAGCTTGTAGCAATCACTTTTGCCCCTCTATCGTGACCATCTTGTCCCAATTTAGCAATCATAATTCTGGGACGACGACCTTCAAGTTTTGCAAATTCATCGGCTAATAATTGAGCCTTTTTAAAATCATCATTCATTTTTATTTCATTGCTATAAACGCCTGATATTGAACGAGTTACGGCTGTAAAACGCCCGAACGATTTTTCCATTGCATCCGATATTTCACCTAAAGTTGCTCTCTTACGAGCACACTCGATGGCTGCTTCAAGTAAGTTGCCTTCGCCTGTTTGAGCCACCGTTTCGAGGTGCAATAAAGCGGCTTTTACTGAGGGGGTGTCTCTCGTTGCTTTTATTTGATGGAGGCGAGCAATTTGAGATTTGCGGACAGCATCGTTATCCACATTCAAAACATCAATGTCTAATTTATGCTCCGTTTTGAAAATATTGACGCCTACTATCAAATCCTTTCCACTATCAATCCGCGCTTGTTTTCGAGCAGCGGCTTCTTCGATTCGGAGTTTTGGCAAACCATCTTCAATCGCTTTAGCCATGCCGCCCAAGGATTCCACTTCTTGAATCAAATCCCAAGCACGTTGAGCAATTTGATTGGTCAAATATTCCACATAATAAGAGCCTCCCCAAGGATCAACAGCTTTTGTAATATGGGTTTCTTTTTGAATAAAAATCTGCGTATCCCTGGCAATTTTAGCTGAAAAATCTGTTGGCAATGCAATGGCTTCGTCGAGTGCGTTGGTGTGGAGCGATTGCGTCCCACCGAGTGTAGCCGCCATCGCTTCTATACACGTTCGAGCAATATTATTGAAAGGATCTTGCTCCGTGAGCGACCAGCCCGACGTTTGACAATGCGTCCGCAAAGCCATTGATTTTTCGGATTTTGGATTGAATTGTTTCACTAATTTTGCCCAAAGCATCCGTGCCGCCCGCATTTTAGCAATTTCCATAAAATGATTCATCCCAATTCCCCAAAAGAACGACAGGCGAGGAGCGAATTCATCAATATCTAAACCGACTTTCAAACCTGCTCGTATATATTCCAAGCCATCAGCCAGCGTGTAAGCAAGTTCAATATCTGCCGTACCGCCCGCTTCTTGAATGTGATAACCTGAGATGGAAATCGAGTTAAACTTAGGCATTTTCTTAGAAGTGAAAGCAAATATATCGGAAATGATTCGCATGGATGCTTTGGGTGGATATATATAGGTGTTGCGAACCATAAATTCCTTCAAAATGTCGTTCTGAATAGTACCGCTCAGTTTTTCAGGTGTGACGCCTTGTTCTTCTGCTGCCACAATATAAAATGCCATTATCGGAATCACTGCCCCATTCATGGTCATAGAAACCGACATCAAATCAAGGGGAATTTGGTCAAAAAGAATTTTCATATCTTCAACCGAATCAATCGCAACGCCTGCATTGCCCACGTCGCCTTTCACTCGCTCATGGTCACTATCGTAGCCACGATGGGTAGCCAGGTCGAAAGCGACTGATAGCCCTTTTTGTCCACCTGCCAAGTTGCGGCGATAAAAAGCATTGGATGCTTCGGCAGTTGAAAAGCCAGCGTATTGACGAATTGTCCACGGCTGAGAGACGAACATGGAACTGTAAGGTCCGCGTAAAAAAGGGGCTATACCTGCTACAAACTGACGGTGCGTCCCCCCCTCAGTTATTTCGTCTTTCGCAATTGCATCTGAGGCATTATAGGCATTTTTGACTTCAATTTTTTCAGGTGTCAACCAAATTTCCTCTTCTGAATTTTGATTATTAATTAACGGTTTAAATATATTTCTGTTGAATTTTATTCCTTTAAAATTGGGCATTCTAAAATTTGGTTTTATTTTATTTGAAAAAAATCATCGCAATCAATTGATTTTCAAATATTTATAAAATAATTTAAATTATAACTTGAAAGATGGTCAAACACTGAGGGGGTACTTTTTATGTTTTAAAAAGGTATTTTTTTTAATTAACTATTCAAAGATAAATCATTTACTTCACACACATATAGTTTTCTCGATGTTATATTAAGGTGCAAAATTTACAAATCAACCAATTGAAAATAAATTTGTTATGAATAAGTTAAAAACGACGTATAAGAAAGTTTTATAGAACAATTTAAGCGTTTGGCATATTTTTATAACACAAAAGAGCAACTTTTTCGTTTAAGGAGTATCTTTGAAAAACGATTAAAAATTATGTATAAAATCTGGTGGAATATGAAAATTAGAAATGTGATTTTGACGACAGTCGTTGCCAGTGTAGCACTTATGGCAGCTTTTTGTCCAAAGCCGGTAGCGGTTGATAAGGAAGCTGTTCTGCTTCAAAGCATGATGCAAGTGATGAACCAACTGCATTATAATCCGCAATTGAACAATGATGAATTCTCCAAAAAAGTATTCAAATTGTATCTTGACCGTGCAGACCCGGGGCGTCGTTTTTTGACGCAACCTGACATCACCAGCTTGAAACAGTACGAAACTCTATTAGATGATCAAATCAAGGTGCAAGATCTTACTTTCGTGAATCAGTCCATTCAATTGTTGGATGCAGGTATCTTAAAAGCAGAAAAGTTTTATAAAGAAGCATTGACTCAACCGATTGATTTTACTAAAAATGAAACGGTTGAATTGGATGGCGATAAAAAGCCGTATGCCAAAGACGACAATGACTTGAAAGATGTGTGGCGTCGGATGATAAAATACGAAACGATGTCTCGTATTACCAATAAACTGGAAGAAAAAGAAAAAGGCAAAGCCGAATTTAAAGACAAAACCGAAGCGGATTTTCAAAAAACTGCTCTAACTGAGGTCACTAAAATGTACAATGACTATTTCAAACGCATCAAAAAATTGAAGCGGATGGATAGATTATCAACTTTCCTCAATGCGATTGCCAACGTGTATGACCCGCATACAGAATATTTTGAGCCCATAGAAAAACAAAGTTTTGATATTACGATGTCAGGTCGTCTGATTGGTATTGGTGCGCGTTTGCAGACCGATCTTGAAAGCGATTTCACAAAAGTATCTGACATTATGATAGGCGGTCCGGCTTGGAAACAAGGCGACCTCAAAGAAGGTGACCTTATCATGAAAGTGGCTCAAGCGGATAAAGAAGCTATAGATGTAGCTGGTATGGACATAAATGAAGTCGTTTCGATGATTAGAGGCAGCGAAGGCACAGAGGTGCGCTTAACTGTAAAAGGTAAAGTGGACGGCAAAACGAAAGTCATTTCAATCATCCGCGAAGAAGTTATTATTGATGAAGGTTATGCAAAATCGCTTGTGATTCAATCAAATAAAGATAGCGAAAAAATAGGATATATTAAATTACCTAAGTTTTATGCTGATTTTGAAAAAGAAGATGGTCATCAGTGTGCAGAAGATGTTGAGGTTGAAATTGAAAAATTGAAAAAAGCAGGTGTCAAAGGTATTATCCTCGATTTGCGTAATAATGGTGGCGGTTCGCTTCGCGATGTTGTGAAAATGTCGGGTTATTTTATCGAAGAAGGTCCCATCGTTCAAGTAAAAGACCGTGACCATAAGCCTGAAGTTTTAGACGACAAAGACCCCTCAGTACAATATGGTGGTCCACTGATTGTAATGGTGAATGAATTTAGTGCCTCTGCTTCTGAAATCCTTGCTGCGGCTTTGCAAGATTATAGTCGCGCCATTATCGTTGGCTCAAACACTTACGGTAAAGGTTCAGTACAACGTTTCTTTGATTTGGATCGCGCTGTTTATGGCAATAATGATGTAAAACCTTTGGGTCAAATCAAAATCACGATTCAGAAATTTTTCCGCGTCAATGGCGGTTCTACTCAATTAAAAGGTGTAATGCCTGATATTGTATTACCTGATAACTATTCAGAAGTGAACGTCGGAGAAAAAGACAACGAACATCCGATGGCATGGTCTCAAATCAGTGCTGTAAAATATGCTCAGCAGGTTGTTGATTTGAAAAAATTGCCTAAAATAGCTGAAAACAGCACTAAGCGCATTCAAAATAATCCAACATTCAAATTGATTGCTGAAAATGCACATCGCATCAAACAGCAACGCGATAATAGCGAATACACGCTTAATTTGAAAGCATATAGAGAATTGGAAGCCAAGCAAAGAGAAATCAGTAAAAAGTTTGAAAATGCAATCAAACCCATTGATGGTTTTATGGCTGAAAACTTGACCGATGATTTTACAGCATTGACTGCTGCAAAAGATACTTCAAAAATGATTCGGAATAATGAGTGGCTCAAAGATGTGAAAAAAGATGTCCACCTCTACGAAACGATGATGATCATGAAAGATTTCATCCAAAATGCTACTTTTAAAACCGCATCGGCTGAGATTAAAAAGAATTAATTTTTCAAAAAATATCTTTAAAATAATAACGAAAAGCCTTTCCAAGTATCTATTTGGGAAGGCTTTTTCGTTTTTTGCTTTCCGCAATCGAGGCATAATAAACGTAGGTATGGACAAAAATACTGAGGGGTGTGCCGATTTTAAGCAAGCGTTGAATTTAAGATTTACTCCAAAATATGATAGCGAAGTGGAGGAATTCTATAAACATCATTGTTCCGTCACTAAATTTTAATTTTCATTAAAAAGGCAACTTGCTGATTTTTAATCGTATATTAATTGGGAATTTTCAAGGAAAAATAATATTTTTAAGTTAAATTTGCTCACGTAAAACTTAGATTTTACGTGAGTTTTTCATCATATAAACCAATCAAAATTATGACAAAACAAAGAGCTATCCCAGTTGTTGACTTATCTAAATTCACCAATGGCACGCCAGAAGAGCGTGAACAATTCGTAAAAGAATTGGGCAAAGCCTTCCATGAAGTCGGGTTTGTAGGCGTCGTGAATCATGGTATTCCTAAATCATTAATCGACGATTTTTACGCTCAGGCAAAAGATTTTTTCGCCTTGCCCGTTGAGAGTAAAAGAAAGTACGAAGTGCTTTCTTTAGCAGGTCAGCGTGGTTACACCAGTTTTGGGAAAGAACACGCCAAACATACGACTGTAGCTGATTTGAAAGAGTTTTTTCAAATCGGACAAGAAGTTGCAGACGGCGATGATGACGAAGATTTGTACCCTGATAATGTGCATGTTGAAGAGAAGCCCATATTTACGGCAACTGGAATCCAACTTTATCGTGCTTTTGAAAAAGCAGGAAAATCACTTCTTCAAGCCATTGCCATTCATCTTGATTTGGGTGAGCATTATTTTGACGATAAAATTGAAAAAGGCAATTCCATCCTGCGTGCCATTCATTATCCGCCTATTCGTGAAGAGCCGGCATCGGCTATAAGAGCTGAGCAGCATGAAGATATTAACCTCATCACCCTTCTCGTGGGTGCGTCAGCAGGTGGTTTGCAGCTTTTAACAATGGAAAATGAATGGAAAGATGTCGTACCTGAAGAAGATGAAATTGTCATCAACGTCGGCGATATGCTTCAGCGTTTGACTAATAATTACTTGAAATCTACGACACATCGAGTGGTCAATCCACCTCGTGCTGAGTGGCATTTGCCTCGTTTGTCCATTCCTTTTTTCTTACATCCAATTTCACAAATGGACCTGACTTGCTTGCCTGGAACAGTTTCGACTGAACATCCAATTGCTTATCAGTCTATCACAGCAGGGGAATATTTGAATGAACGGTTAAGGGAGATTGGGCTTAAAAAATGACCCCTCAGTATTGAGGCTTAATTTTTTTTAAATTGGTCAAAAAATCGCAATAAATTGATTATCAATAAATTACTATTTAAAATTTTTTAAAAAAGCGGTGTTGTGAATAGCAGCACCGCTTTTTTATTTAATCCAAAATGCTTTGACACAGCTCTATCAAAACACCATTCGTCCCTTTTGGATGCAAAAAACAGACTAGTTTATTGTCCGCTCCGCGCTTGGGTTCTGCGTTTAAAAGTGTGAAACCTTCGGCTTCCATGCGTATCATTTCTGCGTGTATATCCGCTACTTCAAAAGCAATGTGGTGAATACCTTCGCCGCGTTTTTCAATGAATTTGGCTATCGGGCTATCGGGTTTTGTCGCTTCCAAAAGCTCAATTTTAGAGTCACCGATTTGAAAAAATGCTGTCATAACGCCTTCGGATGCCACTTCTTCCATTTTATACTGAGGGGTGCCTAACAGCTTTTCAAAAATGAGGTTGCTCTCTGCCAAATTTTTTACGGCAATGCCTAAGTGTTCAATTTTCAACATTTTGTTTTTTATTAAAAATGAGCGTTTGTTTTTAAAATTTAATCAAATTAGTTATAAAATATTAAAAAATAAAATTAATTTGATTATTTTTAAAATAAAATCACTAATTTGAGAATAAATATTATCTTTGTATCACTAATTTGATTTAATAATTTTTCAATAAAAATATTGGTGTGAGTTGCTTGACAATGTCGCCCGACTTTAAAATACTTAACTTATAATCCTCGAAAAACGAAAAATTTGAATCATTAAGCTCTCCATAGTTTGATGTAAGTTTGGTCTTTTTTAACTTAGGACTCAACAGGCTTCATGTATAAAAACATGAAGCCTGCCTTTTTTTATTTAGACTATAGATGTTAGATATTAGACCAGAGATAATTGAGAATCAAGCTAAATATTTGCCTACTATCGGCATCCGCCGTCCTGACCCAAAGGCTTTTGATGAAATCCGAATCACAGGAGCTGTTTGCTCTCTTTTAAACTCGTTGATATTCACCAAACGAAGGATGCGAGCCACCAAAGCCTCATCAAAACCCATTGCTACGAGTTCTTTCGGACCTTGTCGTTTTTCGATATATTGATAAAGCACTTTATCTAAAATATCGTAATCGGGTAAGCTATCCGAGTCTTTTTGCTCA
Organism: Saprospiraceae bacterium; assembly: GCA_043747725.1. Taxonomy (GTDB): domain Bacteria; phylum Bacteroidota; class Bacteroidia; order Chitinophagales; family Saprospiraceae; genus JAAFJT01. Next base: position 285 of record JAYTON010000097.1, on the reverse strand, counting down.
GGACGCAATTCGGCAGACGGTGGTTTAGTAATCGTATTTTGAGGAATCACTTCGCCGTCTTTATTAATGTATTGAGCCAATTCATAGACTTGCATTTTATACACATCGCCCAAAACTGCCAAACCGCCGCACATATCACCGTATAAAGTGCCATATCCGACTGCCATTTCAGATTTATTGGATGTATTTAAAAGAATATTGCCGAATTTATTTGAAAAAGCCATCACGAGCATGCCCCTCACGCGCGCTTGAATATTCTCTTCAGTAATGTTGAAAGGCAAGCCG
>JAYTON010000096.1:0-1619 GCA_043747725.1 Saprospiraceae bacterium | reverse complement strand
AGGGCATCCAATCTTTTCCATTCCTCAACTGCATCACCCAAAGTTTTGCCTATATTGTTATTCATCCAATTCGTAAATTCAAGGTTGAAATAAAAAGTAGCCCCTACGTGTTCTTTCATAAAAGCCTTAAAATTATGTGCCTTAATAATCCCCTCTTCGATGACCATATCCACAGTCAAATACCGCCTCGACCAATTCACTTTAGACGAGCCATTGCCTGCAATTTCTATTGCCTGTTTAGGGATACTGTTATTATCATTAGGTGCTTGACTCATTTTTTTTATTTATAAAACTCTGTAATTCAATAAATTGCATAATCTAAAAATCAATAATCATTTTTCGCTTGATTAAATATCACTCAACTGTTCAGGCATATTTTCAAAATTAACACGATAGTAAATATCTTTAAGAACCATTGAGCAATCGCCGATAGGCACTATTTCATCTTCTTCAAAATACTCTATTTCATTCCAAATGCGCTCATTTTCTGTTTTTATTAAGGTGCGAATATATGGCTCTTCCTGCGAAACATACACAATCTGCTGAAGGTTTTTGAGTTTTTTATAACACCGTGTTTTGGCTGTTTGGTCAAAATCCTTAGTCGAATCCGATAAAACTTCGATGATTACTGAGGGGTTTATAGTGGCTTTCACATTGGCAGATAGCTGTTTAAATTCATGGTCACCGCAAACAATCACATGGTCAGGAAAAAACGATTTATTACACTCGGCAATCCAAACAGGGCGGTCACCTGCATAAAGGTCGCAGAGTTTATCCAACAAGCAATTACCTATCAGCCGCGTCAGGTTCGTACATATTTTGCCGTGCTGTTCGGTCGCCGCTTGAATATCAACGACGATGCCATCATGGTATTCAAGGCGTTTTGTACCATCGGCTATCATATCTAAATAGGTTTCTATGCTTACCTTTTTAGGAGCGGGCTGATATTGTATTTGCGGTTCTTCAAACATTGTCACCTCTATTCTTTTTACAAAGTTAGTTTTTTTTGAAAAATAATACCGCTTTGTATTTTGATTGGAGATACTGAGGGGTTACCCCACCCCCTTCTTTTTCTTCTTCCCTACTTGTTTCTCTTTATACTGAGGGGTCACTTTCAAATCAATCACCTCCCCAGTGAGCGCGGCGATTTCTTCGGTGAGGCGTTTGAAATAATAATAGGTTTCCGTTTGGGCGCGGATAGAGATGTCGCTCTTATCTTTTTTGTAATGATTGTCTTGAGCGGCATTAATTATACGGGCTTTGACATTGTCTTTTAATTGAATATCAACGACGTCTCGCACTATTTTCTTCAAATTTTCATCATAAATGGGGAATGCCGTTTCTACGCGGTTGCTGAGGTTGCGCGTCATGAAATCGGCGGAGGAGAGGTATATTTCTTCATCACCATTGTTGTGAAAAATAAATACCCGGGTATGCTCCAAAAATCTATCGACGATGCTGATGGCTTTGATGTTATCGCTTAATTTTTTGACGCCTGCCATGAGCGCACATATACCCCTTGCAATAATGTTCACCTTCACGCCCGCTTGTGAGGCTTCGTAGAGTTTATCAATCATTGGGTGGTCTTCAAGGCTGTTGAGTTTGATGATGATAGAAGC
>JAYTON010000095.1:0-5902 GCA_043747725.1 Saprospiraceae bacterium | reverse complement strand
GGGTCGAGTTGTTCGGAGATTGTTTTGGAGTAAAATATATTGGTATAAGGTACACGTTTAGGAAATTTTTAAAATTTCCTAAACGTTACCCCCCTCAGTATTTTCAAGCTTTTTACTTAAAAATAGATAATAAAACATAGAAAATGAGTGAAATAAAACAATACACACTATCCGTTTTTACAGAAAACAAAGCAGGGCTTTTGATGCGCGTGGTGATGGTCTTCACACGCCGCCATATTAATGTCGAGTCGTTGACGACTTCTCAATCATCTATGGAGGGCGTTTTTCGTTTCACCATAGTCGTAAATGTTACTGAAGAACAGGTCAAAAAACTTGTTCAACAATTGGACAAACAGGTGGATGTTTTGAAAGCATTTTATTACGAAGATGAAGATATTATCAATCAAGAAATAGCCTTGTACAAAGTGCCAATCGCTGCCTATCAAGACCCAGGCACGATGATACTCTTGATGCGAAAACACTCGGCGCGGATTCTCACCGTTGAAAAAGAGTTTGTCGTGATTGAAAAATCAGGCTTGGAATCTGAAACTCAAGCCTTATTGGATGAACTCCGTCAATATGGCATTTATGAATTCGTCCGCTCTGGCAGAATCGCCGTCGCCAAACCGATGGAACAATTGAATAATTATTTAAAATCTGTGGAATTGGCGCAAGCGAATTGAGGAGATATTAAGACGTTAGCCCCCTAACCCCCAAGGGGGAACGCTTAGGAAGTAGGCTAAATTAGAGCATTATGATAAGATTTTTCATTCCCACATTAGCGTCCCCCCTTGGGGGTCAGGGGGCTAAGTGCTTTATAAAATAACTAAAAATCAATAGATTATGGCAAAATTAAATTTTGGGGGCGTTGTTGAAAACGTCGTAACGAGAGAAGAATTTCCTCTTGAAAAAGCAAAAGCAGTATTGAGCGAAGAAACGATAGCCATCATTGGTTATGGCGTTCAAGGTCCAGGTCAAGCGTTGAATATGGTTGATAATGGCGTAAAAGTGATTATTGGTCAACGCCATCCTTCAAAATCATGGGATAAAGCTGTCAAAGATGGTTTTGTACCGGGTTCAACGCTTTTTGACATTGAAGAAGCTTGTAATCGCGCAACGATTATCATGTATTTGTTGTCAGATGCGGCTCAAATTGCAGCATGGCCCACGATTAAAAAACATTTGACACGGGGCAAGGCTCTATATTTCTCTCACGGCTTTGGTATCACTTACAAAGAGCGCACAGGTATCATTCCACCGACTGATGTGGATGTTATTTTGACAGCACCGAAGGGTTCGGGAACGTCATTGCGCCGCATGTTTTTGGAAGGTCGTGGTTTGAATTCATCTTACGCTATTTTCCAAGATGCTACGGGACGGGCTTTTGATAGAACAATTGCTTTGGGCGTAGCCATCGGTTCAGGCTATTTGTTTGAAACTGATTTCAAAAAAGAAGTATATTCAGATTTATCAGGTGAGCGGGGTACTTTGATGGGTGCTATTCAAGGAATTTTTGCTGCTCAATACGATGAATTGCGCGGCAGAGGTCATTCTCCGTCAGAAGCCTTCAACGAAACGGTTGAAGAACTCACTCAATCATTGATGCCATTAGTGGCTGAAAATGGTATGGATTGGATGTACGCCAATTGCTCCACAACTGCTCAACGCGGTGCATTGGATTGGTGGAAAAAATTCCGTGATGCCACAGCACCCGTATTCAAAGAGTTGTACACATCAGTAGCAGCCGGTGAAGAAGCACAACGCTCTATTGATTCCAATTCACAACCCGATTATCGTGAAAAATTGGATGCTGAATTGAAAGAATTGCGCGAGTCTGAAATGTGGCAAACCGGTGCAGTGGTGCGTAGCCTCCGCCCTGAACGTCAGAAAACACAGGAACTCGTCTAATTATTTTGGATTTTGGATTTCGGAGCGATTACGACAAATCTGAAATCGAACATCCCGAACTGCCTTTGTTGGCACGTTCGGGATGTTTTATTTATAGGCTTATGCCAAACCAGTCTTGCTTTGTCTCAAAGTTTTGTATTTATGGCTTTACAACCCTATTTCCATTTCTAAAAGTGCATAACTCAAGGCTTTACCATGCGTATCCATTGCCAAAGAAGTGGTGACGACGCCCATCAACGCATCATAACAAACAAAAAGAAGGGATGAAATATTAGGCATTTCATACCGCAAAATGTCACCTAAAACGATGTCTTTTAGATGAGATTTTACTTTTTCACTGGTCACCTCTTGGCAAAGCCATTCATAATCATGCTCATTAAAAGGAATGAGTGATAAGGTAGAAATATTGCCTTTATCTCCTGCCCGACTGTGCGCTATTTCATATAATTTCATGCTTCAAAAATACTTATTGTAGGTAAAATATTTTTTCTATCCATTAAAATAGATACGATACCAATCACTTCATTCACATATTTCCGAACGCCACCGGCTGACTTCATATAAAAGTTGCTCTTTAGCAGTTTGTAAATTTACTACACCGCCCGTGCCATCTACTTTGCTGATGATAGCCGATCCATCTTCAAAAATATCGGCAAAAGGGTGTCCCAAATGAGCCATATTTTCAACGGGCTTTTTAATTGGGTCGGCAAAATATCCGCCCGTAATATGCCCTGCACACTCCATCAAATGCCCAATGACCGTCCCTTTACCCATTAAATCGTAATTGTCTGCCAACCGAATTCATGAATCATCGTTGCAAGGAATAAGGAAGGATTAGCTACACGCCCCGTTATAATAATATTTGCCTCATTTTTTAAAGCTTTTAAAATACCTTCAATATCCATATAAGTATTAGCGGATATGGGTTTTCGAAATGTTCGTTTCCATCAAATTAAATGTCCACTCTAAAATCAGAGATTCGACCTCCGAAATGATGTCATCGCCATAGACGGCTGCCACTTTTACCTTTAATCTCATTTTTTGAGCGATTTCAATAACTTTTTTCGCACCTTCTATCGGGTTTGCTGCACCCATATTCGTTATCAAACAGATTTTATTTTTTATTAAAATGGGCAATAAACTGTCTATTCTACGCTCTAAAAGCAGGTCATAGCCTTTGGTGGGGTCTTCCAATCGGCGTTTTTGGGCTAAGGCAATCGTTCTTTCTGCCAAACATTCCAAAACCAAATAGTCTAAATTACCCTTTTCAGCCAACACGACTTCATCATCACTTAATTATCCTTCGTCGCCTCCTCCTTTTTTTCCTCAACAGGCTTATCAATTTCAGCCATGATTTGAGCCAATTTAGAGACTGAAAGTCCATCATTGGCTTTACCAGCTTTAAATAGTTTAACAATTTGGCTGCGCTTATCGGGCAAGACATTGACAAAAGATTTAACGTCAATTTTGACCTCGGTGAAGTTGTTGGTTTCGCCTTTTCGGAGGTAGTAGCGGTAGTCTTTTCGGATATCGTCATAGACCTCTTCTGAACTATAACCATCTATGTTATCACTTTTCACGCGAAAAACAAATTTCCGAATGTCGCGATAAAGTTGCAGAGTGGGGCTTTTATAAATAACTTGTAATAGAGTCAATTTTCGACCATTCGGTACAGCCGTTGGTATGAACATGAGGGTCTTATTGTCAATCAATATTTTGCAATATTCTATATCTTTTTCAAAAAGATAGAATTGTTTGCTATTTTCCATTTTTATTTGAATAGTGCGTTCTATTTGGTCAAACCGATAAGTCAACTCGGTTGTATAGAGATTGTTGAGAGTTTTTAATTCACCGGGGCGGAACACGCTGTCATTCAAAAATCGTTCTCCTCGTATGGGTACATCGCGCCCATCGAAAGGGTTGATGTATTGAAACCGCTCATTACTGGTTATGAGATTGATACGCCCTGTATTAATGGGCGTTTGTTGAGCCATTGTGATGAATGTGAGCATTAAAAAAATAATTAAGAAGCATAGTTTTTTCATTCTTTTAGTTTTGAAATGATGAAATAAAATACGTAAATTTGATGTAATTTTAATAAAAAATTCTGAAATGAACAACGTTTACAGTATAATAATAGTTGCCCTTTGCACTCTTTTTACTGAGGGGGTCATTGCGCAGAATCATTTTAAAGCTACTGTATTGGGTGGCTTGAATATGTCGCAAATAGACGGCGATAAGCAACAAGGCTATAGAAAACCTGGGCTGAGTCTTGGCTTGAATGGCAGCATTTTTATCCGACCTGATTTTGACATCAGTACGGAGTTACTATATAATCAGAAAGGGGCAAAACCCAAAGCAAATGCTGAATTTCAACCCAATGTTTCATACAGCACTTTTACTTATCATTATAGTGAAGTAGCACTGTTGGCTAATTGTTACTACAATCCGAGTCAAGTTAAAGGTTATTATAAAAACTCCATACATTTCGGTTTTTCATACGGCCGAATACTAAAATCCTCTGTTAAAATTACTCAAAATAATATACCTTTTACGGCTTTAGAAACGGATGTTAGCAAGAATTACAACCCCAAAGATTTCTCCTTCATAGTCGGATGGTCTCAATTGCTGACACCGCGCTTAGGTGTTACGATTCGACATACCAATTCTATTAATTTTTTATACAAAAGCTCCAACTACGATTTTGTCTATAATGGCAATGGATTCGAGCATTTAAGACCTTATTTCCTCAGCTTTCAAGTTTTTTATAACTTGATTTCACCGAATAAAGTCATGGGGTTGAGAAAGAAAAAGGGTAGCCCTAAGACTGACCCGTTGGAGGAATTGTGATTCATATGAAATAACGTTGCGAGGGTTTCAAATCCTCGCAACGTTGATAATCAATTAGTTATGAATGTGAATAATACTAAAATAAAATACCCCCTCAGTAAATACCTCATTTCAAAGCCTCTCTAAAATCATCCACCAAATCACTCACCGCTTCCAACCCAACCGAAATCCGCAACAAATTATCAGGGCTTTGAGACAACACGCCTTCAACAGACCGTCTATGCTCTATCAAACTTTCCACACCACCCAAACTCGTCGCATGTTTAAAAAGTTTTAAACTTTGCGCAATTTTCAAAGCTTCGGTTTGACCGCCTTTGACTAATATGGACAGCATACCGCCAAATCCACCTTTCATTTGCTTGGCTGCCACTGCATGATAAGGGTCGGAAGGCAAACCTGGGTAAAGCACTTGCTCAATTTTAGAATGTTCACTCAAATATTCGGCTAAAAGTTGCGCATTCTGGGCATGAACAGGCATCCGTACATGAAAAGTAGATAAACTTCTGCATAAGAGCCAACAGTCGAAAGGCGAAGGCACAGCACCGCCTATTTTTTGATAGCTCCTTATAAATTCATAGGTGGCATTCTTTTCTTTAAAAATCAAAGCACCACCCAATATATCGGTGTGACCCCCTAAGTATTTTGTTGTGGCATGCATGGCAATATCAACCCCCATCTCTAAAGGCAATTGAAAATAGGGTGTTGCCCAAGTATTATCGCAAGCCGTCAGTATATTATGCGCTTTCGCAATCTCGACAATAGCTTGAATATCCGTTATTTTCAAGCGAGGATTGGAGGGCGTTTCTATCCAAATCAGTTTCGTGTTGGGTTGAATGGCATTGTGCACGGCATTCATGTCTGTCATATCCACAAGGCTGTAGGTAATATTCCAATGTTCATACAATTTCCCCAATATATTCCGAATATGGTAGTAAATATCGTCGGGTACAATCACATGACTCCCTGCACCCAAACTCTGAACAACTGCCATCACCGAAGCCAAGCCCGATGCAAAAGTGATGCACTCTACACCACCTTCCAAGATGGCTAATTTCTGTTCCAATGCCCGCCGATTGGGCGTATCATCGCGTGAATAAATATATGACCCCGGAAAGGAAAGCCCATCATCGCCCCGTTCAAAAGT
>JAYTON010000094.1:0-14646 GCA_043747725.1 Saprospiraceae bacterium | reverse complement strand
TTTTTTTTACTATTATTAATGCATCAATCTGCCTTGCTCAAAATGAGGATTACGAAAAGAAACAATGGATAGAATTGACGACCCTTGATAATACCATCGCACTCGACTTGCGTTATTCTACGATTGATAATTTTGTGAAAGCGCAAATGTACGATTGTGGTCGTTGTTTCCTCCGCCCCGAAGCAGCGAAAGCGATTGCCAAAGCACATAAAATATTAAAAATCAAGGGATTAGGTGGTTTAAAAATGTTTGATTGCTATCGTCCGCGCCCTTATCAACGCCGTCTGTGGGAGAAAATGCCGAATAGCAATTACGTGACGCCGCCGTGGAAAGGCTCACAACACACGCGGGGTTTGGCAGCGGATTTGACCATAATTGATAAAGAAGGAAAGGAATTGGATATGGGTACGCCCTTCGATACATTCAGTGAAAAAGCGCATTCGGATTCAAAAAATTTATCCAAACAAGTGCTTGAAAATCGTAAAATACTGAGGGGGGTCTTGGAGAGCGTTGGATTCAAAGGGATTCGCACTGAATGGTGGCATTTTTCATATAATATTAAAGGTTATGAATTGTCGGATTGGGTGTGGAAATGTAAAAAATAAGGCATTCATCTAATTAGTGAAACAAAGTCTTCTCACGCAACGTTTTATTTTTACTTTTGTCTTAAACTGAAAATATAAAACTCAAAAATATATGTCAACAACAGCAACCTTGCGCTCAGATGTAGAATCAGTAGATGCTTTGGCTCAATCTTACCGCGACCTTTCAAAAGAAATTGGGAAAGTGATTGTGGGTCAAGATGAAGTCGTCAAAGCCGTTATTATTTCCTTGTTTTCAAATGGTCATAGCCTTTTAGTGGGTGTACCGGGCTTGGCAAAAACCTTGCTCGTGAGCACTATTTCGGAGGTTTTGGATTTGGAATTTAAGCGAATTCAGTTCACACCCGATTTGATGCCTTCAGATATTACGGGTTCTGAAATCTTGGATGAAGACCGCCATTTCAAATTTAATCGGGGTCCCCTTTTCGCGAATATCGTCCTTGCGGATGAGATCAACCGGACACCCCCTAAAACACAAGCGGCTTTGCTCGAAGCGATGCAAGAGCGCAGCGTAACTGTCGGTGGACATCGCCATTTATTGCCTTCGCCGTTTTTCGTTTTGGCTACTCAAAATCCGATTGAACAGGAAGGTACATACCCGCTTCCCGAAGCTCAACTTGACCGTTTTATGTTCAATATTCCGTTGGATTATCCAAGTTATAAAGAGGAAATTGAAGTTGTGAAAAGCACGACGTCTTCTAAAAAAGTGGAATTAAAACACATTGTATCAGGCGCACAAATCATTGACTTTCAACAACTTGTGAGAAAAATTCCGATTGCAGATAATGTATTGGAATACGCCGTCAGCTTGGCTACTAAAACTCGCCCAGGCACTGATCGTGCTACGCCAATGGTGAATAGTTATATCTCTTGGGGTGCAGGTCCACGCGCTTCGCAATATTTGGTTTTAGGGGCTAAATGTCAAGCCGCTATTCGAGGTAAATACTCGCCGGATATTGAAGATGTTCAAGCGATTGCCAAGTATGTATTGCGTCACCGCATCGTGCCGAATTACAAGGCAGAAGCAGAAGGCATTACGGCTGATAAGGTTATTGAAAGTTTATTTTAATTTCAATAGTCATATTTTTATTGTTAAAAAAAGCCATGATACTGAGGGGTATCATGGCTTTGATATTTTATAAAAAATTTCGATTTCAATACCCAAATATATCAGTCATATTCAATTCTGTTAATGAACCAATAGATTTCAGATAGTCAAAATCAATTTTCGTTTTATCTCCTAAAATGAGGAAAGTGAAATGCCGCCCCTTCACATGCGTCTCCTGAAATGCTTTCAAATCGTCGGAACTCATGTTGATGATGATATTGTACATCTCCTCTCGCATATCATTTTTGATGCCTCTTTCAAGATTGTTGCGATACGTCCAATATATATTCGCTTTCGTAATGCGCTCACTTTCAATAGTTTTCAAAACAGAAATTCGAGCATGTTCTATTTGCGTTTCCGACATTGGCATATTTTCGATGATGTCGTTCATGGCAGTTATCGCCTCTTGCAACTTATCGGATTGTGTACCTACGTATGCTTGCAGATAATGCGCTCGGTCGTGCTTGAGCGGGCTGCTGTAATAGACGTTCGCAGAATATGCCAAGGCGCGTGCCTCTCTAATTTCTTGAAAAACAATAGACGATAAGCCCGAACCGAAATAATTATTGTACAAAGTAGAGTGTATATTTTCAGCCATCGAATACTGAGGGGTGCCTTTTGAAAGCATCAAAACCTCCGTTTGCACCATCGGAAAATGTACGAACAGGACGGTGTTTTCAGTAGTATCCAATTCAGCATATTCTTTAGCTGGCTTAGCAGGGTTTAATTTCTCTTGCACAATATGCTCAGCGTTGAGTATTTCAACGACTTCTTGCACCTTTTTAGTTCCATAATAAAAAATACGGTGCTCGAATGTTGTCAAGTTTTTAATAGCATTCACCAAGTCCGTAGGTTGAAGGTTTTGAAGTTCTTCTTTCGATAAATTATCAGTAAAAGGCGATATTTTGCCATATTTTGCATAACTCGCCATCGCATTGCGGAGGATGATGCGCTTGTCTTTTTTATCATTGTCCCGCTTGCTCAAGATGTCGGCGACCATATTTTTTAAAGGTATTTCATCGCCTTCAACATTTTTTAAAATATGCTCAAACAGTTTGACCCCCTCAGTAAATGACTCGTCCAAACCACTCAAAACCGCAAAACTTCTTTCATCATTACTAAACACATCAAAGGATAAACCCAGCTTATAAAACTCCTGTTGCAATTCCTCTGCTGTGTATTTATTCGTTCCTAAAAATGGCAAATAATTCAAAGCCAGAGGCAGTCGTTTATCAGCATTTTTACCCATTTCGAGTATATAATACAAGGAAAATGTTGCATTTGTCACGTTTTCAATGTAATCTAATGTCAAACCGCTGCTCAAAGTTTCTGTTTGAATAGCCTTTTTAAAGTCAATAAATTCAGGCTTTAAACGCGGTGATTCTTCTGTAAAAAATGCTTGAGCGAAGTCAGATTTGTCATGCCGATTGAGTGAAACGGGCGTAATTTCAGGTTTTTCCACCTTCATCACATTGTTATCCACACCCGTTCTTTTATAAACGACGACATAATTATCGGTGAAAAATCTGCTTGAAAAATCTTGAACTTGCTGCTTCGTGATGCTTTTCATTCGTTCAATTCTCTCGATATAATCATCCCATTCTATGCCTTTTATAAATGCATCCGTCATGGAACTCACGCGACTTTGATTGTTTTCATAGCTTTTCATTTGGCTGTATTTATAGTCCTTGATGACTGCCGGCATGAGCCAATCGGGAAAATCGCCATTTTTCAAGCGCGTTATTTGCTCCAAAAGTAACTTTTCGACATCTTCAAGCGATTGCTCTTCACGGGGTTTTCCCGACATGACAAACCCAGAGTAATCCGTCATATTAATCATGCCTGTCGAAGCCTCCAAAACTTTTTGTTTTTGTACCAAATCCAAGTCAATTAAACCCGCCTGATTGTTGTGCAACATGGCTGAAATAAGGCTGGCAATGTCGCCATCACCCGATTTAGCACCACCTATGCGCCAAGCCAATTGCACGTATTCCGCTTGTTGTCCAAAAACTTCTTGACGGATAATGTTTTCGATAGACTTTTGTTCATCAAATTGAAAAGGCGGTATATTGTGCATCGGATAATTGCCAAAATACTTTTTAGCAAACGCCACTACTTGTTCAGGCTCAAAATCGCCTGATAAAATAATAGCCATATTATTCGCCACATAATAATTTTTAAAATAATTTAAAATATTATAATGCGACGGATTTTTCAAATGCTCGCCTTTGCCAATTGTGGTTTGAGTACCGTAAGGGTGCGTCGGAAAGAGACTTGCCATCATGGCTTGATAGACCTTACGATTGTCGTTGTCTTGCCCCATATTGAACTCCTCATAAACCGTTTCTAGTTCGGTATGAAACAAGCGCAAAACCACCATTTTGAAGCGTTCTGATTCCAATTTGAACCATTTTTCGAGCTCATTGCTTGGAATGTCATTCACGTAAACAGTCTGTTCGTTCGATGTATAAGCATTCGTAGATTTAGCGCCGAGCGACGATACGAGCTTATCGTATTCATTGGTCGCTACGAATTTTGCTGCTTCGTTCGAAAGATTGTCAATAGAGGCATAATATGCGCTCCTTACTGAGGGGTCCGTTTCAAAACGATGTTTTTCGTAAAGATCAGCAATTTCGGTGAGCAATGCTCTTTCCTTGTCCCAATCGAGAGAGCCGATTTGATGCGTTCCCTTAAACATCATGTGTTCGAGGTAATGCGCTAGACCAGTGGTATCGGCAGGATCTTGTTTAGATCCGGCTTTGACAGCAATATTAGTAAAGATGCGTGGTTCGTTTTTGTTAACGCTCATAAAGATTTTTAAACCATTTTTGAGCATATATGTGTTTACATTGATAGGGTCGTTTTCAGTGGTTTTCTTGTCACTACTAATTTGACGTTGAGGGCGCAATGCTAATGCATTCATAATGTTCATTGTGTTTTTAAAACCCATTTTATCCCCTTATCATGTTTTAGGCTTAATGAGTCATCCGATAAAAAAAATGAAAAATTTATATATTTAAACTTCCATGCTTTAAGTGAGGTCAAAATCACAAAACAAGGAACAAATTTAGTGATAGTTAAGTACGTTCTTGAAGAAACTTTAAATAAATTTTAACATTTTTTCAATATGATAAATACCTTTAATTAGTTGTGTCTTATTTTTAGATATTATCTTCTTTGTCATTTAACGATAAAAATACTACCTTTGCGCTTCATTTTAAAAAATTAATTTTAAAATCTAATTTATAAACAGTAAAATAATAAAAATCACAATGGGAAAAGGCGATAAAAGAACAAAGCGTGGTAAAATTACAAGAAGCTCATTCGGCAAAAGCCGTCCTAAAGCTGTCAACAAAGTAGTAATACCTATAGCAGCTACAGCAGAACCAAAGGTAGAACCGAAAGCATAAGCATTCAAATACACTTTGGATAAGCCGTTACCCCTCAGTATCGGCTTATTTTTTTGGAGAAATGGCATAAAAAAACTCTGACGTCGGTTAAAACATCAGAGTCCAATGAAAAACATAAAAATACCCCTATTTGTCGTTTTCTCTTTAATATCTTTGCAACAGTAGGAGTTGCCTATTGCAAAGGCGTATGTTAGTATAGTCGTAATTTTTTTTTTGAGTTTTGCGGAGGTGTTGAGTTATAACTAATTGATTATCAATATCATCATTCAAAAATTAACTTGTCCATTTTACTCATTCATTTATCAGAACAATTTATGATTTTTCAAATACAATGCCAAAAGGTCAACTCCCATATGAGAGTTGACCTTTTTCTTAAAATAGCTACATATTTAATTATTTTATTTCAGATTTTTCAATAATTCTTCTGCTTCCGAGTAAGGTTCATCATTTTTTTTCGCAATGTCAATGGCTTTTTGTGCAGCCTTTTGCGCGTTCGATTTTTTTTCAAGGCTTTGATATAAATTTGCCAAAGTCATATTATTCAGATAAGAGTTATCCATCTTAACAGCTTTCTTAGCCCAGCCCAACGCTTTTTTAAGCATTTTTTTATCGCCTATTTGCTCATTGAAAGTGCTCGCAATATCACTCAATTCTTCTGCTGAGTCTTTATATTTTTTTAAATATACTACAGCCGCTTGTGCATATTTCTCCCTATCGCCTTTCATTCGGTAATAGCTCATGTGATAATTCTTCGACATGCGGTCTGATTTATCAACATAAACTTTTTTAATCAGCGAATCAGCGAAACCCAACGTCGGCAGGTTTTTTTCATTAAGAAGTCTTTCAGAAACCAAACCTTGAATTTTTACATCAATTTCAGCCGCATTATATTTCTTTTCAAACGCCTTTTTGTTGTTTAAAAAGTAATCAAAAAACTTCGTGTCGACCCTTTCAGTAAAGCGGTAAATTAATTCCAAATTTTCATCGGTAGTCCAATCTTTTTGAGTGGTGAGATATTCCTCCGCTATCATCGTGCGCCGATTATCGTAAGCAGCGGCTAATATTAAAGCATATTCCTTCAAAAATGCCGCATCACGGTTTCCTTTTTCATATTTTGAAGCCCAACCACCGAGCGATTTATCAGCATCCAAAGCAGTTTTACCCAATTCTAAAATTTGATTCACATCATGAAAACCAATGGCTTTATGAATCAGTTGCCCATCGCCATCGAGGAAAAGGAGGGTCGGATATGCTGCAATTTCGTAGCGTTTTGCCATATCTACGCCATCGCCTTTTTCCATATCCATTTTCAAATTCACGAATTTGGTATTGAAAAGTGACGCCACATCTACATCGGGGAATGTATTTTTCACCATCATTTTGCAGGGTCCACACCAGGTCGTATAGGCATCTACAAAAATCAATTTGTTTTCCGTTTTTGCTTTGCTTAAGGCTTCATTGACATTTTCATGAATAAAGCTAATGCCCTCAGTCGCTTTAGTCCCCCCTTCCTGCCGCGCTTCGCTCGCAGTGACATTTTGTTGATTTTGAGCACTTAATAGATTGCTAAAAAGAACAATGCTTATAAAAAGCTGTATAGTTTTCATATTGAATATATTATTTTTATTAAAATTATATTAAAAAACCTATGAGATTTACGCAAATCTCATAGGTTTTGTTTTATAAATCATCTCAAAGAAATGTTAACCCTGTTGCTTGATTTGCTCAATGAGTTGCTCGGACGCTGGCACATAGTTAGGTGCTGTTTCTTTAGCTATCTGAAGGGCTTTTTCTGCCGCCGTTAAAGCATCTTTCTTCTTGCCGTTACGCAATAGCGTGTGTGCATACCAGTAATAATACTCACTCATACCACCATTTTCAGCCGCTTTTTTAAAATATTTTTCAGCATCGCCCAATGCGCCTTTATCATAAGGAAAAGCATCAATCATTTGTTTTGCTGTCGTAAACAGTTTACGCGCATCAGTTTTACCTTCTTTTTTCAAGATGGTTTCGCACGCTTTGCAATAATCCTTAGCATTGCCTGAAGCCTTGAAAAATTTCAAATCGGCGTTGATGGCAAATAATTCTGCTTTTTCAGGCACGTTTACCTTCATTTTCTCCTTCGCCTCTTTATAAAGTTCAGGATTTTTAAATTGTACGGCATTATCTAAAGTCTTATCGCAAGCATCTTCTATTTTCTCTTTGATTTGTTTTTCATTAAAAAGTGTAGCGAGTTGAGTTTTATTTTTAATCAATAAATCAAAAACCTTAGAATCCGCTTGAGTCGTGCCTTCAAAAATAATTTTCAAGGTATTCGGGTTCGCCATATCAGCTTTTTGCAAATAGTCATTCACTACTTTAAGGCTTGGTTTGCCTGCGCGATTGAGCGCACGTACGTAGTTGAGTATGAGTTCAGGCTCGCGCTTACCTTCGTTATATGCTTTCTCAAATTCTTTTGAATTGTCCACTTTGCCCATAGCGGTTCTCGCTAAGGCTATCAGTTGGTCATTGCCCATGCCACCCACGCCTTTATGCGCCAATTCGCCTTTGCCATTGATAAAAAGAAGCGTCGGATAAGCGGTGACGTCAAATTTGCGTTGCAAACCCGGACCTTCGCCTTTTTCCATATCCATTTTCACATTGATAAAGTTATCATTGAAAAATTTACCGACTTTTTCATCTTTAAAAGTAGTAGCTGCCATGCGTTTGCAGGGTCCACACCACTCGGCAAATGCATCCATGAAAACCATTTTATTTTCCTTCTGCGCTTTTTCTACAGCTTCCGCAAAGGTGCCGTGAAAAAACTCGATACCTTCTTGAGCCTTCAAAGAGGCTACATTAAAAATGACTATGGCAACAAAAAGTATTTTTTTCATTTCAATTTTGATATTTTTTAAAACTAATCAATTTATGTTAAACTCAATTTAATCTATTGACGCTCCTATGTATTTCATTGCCCGAAAGCATAGCACCAGATAGGCATATTTTTTCTAATTCCTCATGAGAGCCTTTGAAAACATTGAAATCCACATTGCCTTCGACCCCCCTCAGTATTCCACGATTTCCATATTGCCAAAACGTCCATTGCACACTACCCAATCGCGGTGCTTCTCCGCCATATTTTGCAATCCAAATAGGGTATTTATCGAACTCTCCTGCTATAAATTTGTTGTAAAATTTGTAGTGCGTATAAATAATCGGGCGAATGCTGTATTCCATTTCTATCAAATAAAGCCAATCTTTGATGCCTTTAATTACCTCTTCACGCGACAGATTATCGTCCGTTTCGACATCCAAAACAGGCGGCAAATCGCCGTATTGCATGTCCACGACATTCATGAAATTTCGCGCTTGCTCTTCTGCCGGAATAGTTGGAAGGAAAAAATGATAAGCCCCGCGCTTGATACCGACGCGCTTCATCTCTTGCCAATTTTCACAATATTTTTTATCCAAATGCTGACGCCCCTCAGTCGCTTTCACAAAAGCAAAAGCTATACCCTGTGCCGCCACAGAATCCCAACTAATTTTGGATTGATAATGAGAAAGGTCTATGCCGTGTACTTGATAGCCTTCCATACGCTCGGTATCGGATTCGCATCCAAATAGCGTGATTGCTGAGAGTGATATGACGAGTAGATGTTTCATTGACCTCCAAAATTAGGCATTTTTTCGATATTTATTCTTATATAAAAATGAAGTATTTATTAATATTAACGTTTTAAATTCATAAATCGTTTATTTTCAACTTGTTAATAAAATATTTCAAAAACTAATCCATAGTTAAAATTTATTTAAAATCAAATCGCCTAACTTTGCGCCATGCTTTCTCAACGACAACTTTTTCTACGGCATGTTGCCCAAACCTCTTCTTTCCCGCTGATGCTCGAAATTGAGCGTGCCGAGGGCTTATATCTCTTTGATACTGAGGGAATCCGCTATATGGATTTGATAGCAGGAATAGGTCCCTCAGTATTGGGTCATCGATACCCCTCAGTATTACAAGCCATTGAAAATCAATTAGATAAATATTTACATACACTCGTATATGGTGAATTTGTCCTCTCGCCGCAGGTGCAATTAGCAACTCTTTTATCACAAAATCTTCCCGAAAATCTTGATTCTGTTTATTTTACCAATTCAGGCACTGAAGCGACTGAGGGGGCGATGAAATTAGCTAAAAGGCATACGGGCAGGAGCCGTATAATAGCAGCTCGAAACGCTTATCATGGCTCTACGCAAGGGGCGATGAGCCTCAATTCGGATGACTATTTTACCCAAGCCTTTCGACCATTATTACCTGATATTCATTGGATTAATTACAATAATTTTGAGAATTTAAATGACATAAATCATCAAACAGCCGCTGTTTTTATCGAAACCATACAAGGTGAAGCGGGCATTATACCGCCTACTTTAGGCTATCTTCAAGCTTTGAGAAAGCGGTGCGATGAAGTCGGTGCGTTCTTGGTTTTAGACGAAATACAAGCGGGCATGGGCAGAACGGGCTCACTTTGGGCGTTTGAGCAGTATAATATTGTACCCGATGTATTATTATTAGCCAAAGGTTTGGGCGGCGGTATGCCGATTGGCGCGTTTATATCATCAAAAAATATTATGTCGTCTCTTACAGATTACCCTATATTGGGGCATATTACCACCTTTGGCGGGCATCCCGTATCTTGCGCGGCAGCTTATGCGACATTGAAAATATTAGTTGAAACGGATTTGGTGGCTGAGGCAAAAAGTAAAGGCTTATTATTTAAAAGCCTATTGGTACATCCTCGGATTATGGCTGTTCGGCAAGTTGGATTATGGCTAGCAATGGAGTTAGAGAGTTTTGATTTTTTACAAAAAGTTATTCAAAATTGTTTAAAAAATGGTTTGCTAACCGATTGGTTTTTATTTAATAATCGTAGCTTGCGGATTGCTCCGCCGTTGATTATTACTCAGAGTGAGATTCGTTGGGCATGTGATGCGATTTTAAAAGCAATTGATGAATCTATCTAAATAATTTTTTATTATAATTTATAACTCATTGAAGTTATAATTTTTACAAAAAATAGCCTTAAATTTTGATAAAAGGAAGAGTCATAAAATCCACCGGCAGTTGGTACAATGTGAGGCGTTTGGATAGCGGCGAGGTGGTCAAATGCCGTATCGTGGGGAAGTTTAGATTGGGCAATATGAATTTGACTAATCCCGTTGCTGTGGGGGATGTTGTAGAATTTAACATAAATGATGAGGAGTTGGGCATGATAAAAAAAATCACCCCGCGTGTTAATTATGTCGCCCGTCAATCGCCGCGTAAGCTCCATGATTTGCATCTTTTGGCATCCAATGTTGACCAAGCAATGCTGTTTGTAACCATTGTTGAGCCGCATTTGAAGCAAGGTTTTATAGACCGTTTTCTCCTCATGACTGAGCCGCAAGATATTCCAACCATCATCGTTTTCAATAAAAGTGATTTGTATGATGCCGATGACATGGCAATTTTCAATGACATGAAGACGATTTATGAAAAAATAGGCTACGGGGTTCTACTCATTTCAGCTATTACGGGAGAAGGTTTGAAGGATTTGAAAAGTGTTTTGAAAGATAAAATCACGTTAGTCAGTGGGCAATCGGGGGTCGGCAAATCAAGTGCAGTGAATGCTATTCAAGCGCAGTTGATATTAAAAACGGGCGAAATTTCAGATTATAGTGGCAAAGGACAACATACGACTACTTTTGCAGAAATGTTTGAACTGGATTTTGGCGGCTCTTTAATTGATACACCGGGCATTAAAACATTGGCTTTCAATAATTTACAACCGATGGACGTGGCGCATAACTTCCGCGAATTTTTTATATTGAGTGATAAATGCAAATTCGGCAGTTCGTGTATGCACCGCAACGAACCGGGTTGTGCCGTCAAAGCTGCGTTGACGGATTCCGAAGATTCCCTGACTGAATTGGGTATTTCTGAATTGCGGTATCAAAATTATTTAAAGATTTTAGAAGAAATTGAAGACATTAATTATTGGGAACGAAATAAGGAAGCCTGATTGGTTATTAATTATTGGTTAAGTCAGCGGTTCTCGCTATTAAAGGAAAAAAATATGATAGATTGTGTTAGAAGTCAAAAATAAACTATTGCCCCACAATCCATTTTTTGTGAGCCGTAAAATCGCCATTGATGACGCGAACAATATACAAACCATCAGGTATTTGTAGTAATTCAATATCCACTTCTTTGTCATCGTGCACATTTTCAACTGTTTTAGTGAAAAGTTGTTGGCCTCTTTCATTAAAAATATCTATGCGGACTTGACCCGTTAGGTTCACAAGACCCACTTCAGTGCGCGGTTCAGATGTCGGATTCGGATAAACGAGTGCTTGTTTATCGCCATATTCTTTGCCATAAATACAAATCCGAAGGCGCGGTTTCATCACATTAGACATTGCCATTTTCTCTACTACACACCGATTTGAAGACTGAGCGATGACGTGAATAGCATCGTCAATGTGGAGTGAATCGGTAGCATAATGAGTGCCATCCCAATTCAAATATCTACCATTCCGATACCATTTATACTGGGGGCTAGCGCCGAGGCTGTTTCCAACAGCTTCAAAAACTACGCGTTCACCTTTACAAAGTGTTGATTTTGAAACAGTTACGTTCACTGACGGCATCACCGTTTCGTTCACTATCATTTTGA
This sequence comes from Saprospiraceae bacterium, assembly GCA_043747725.1. Lineage (GTDB taxonomy): Bacteria > Bacteroidota > Bacteroidia > Chitinophagales > Saprospiraceae > JAAFJT01. The sequence continues at coordinate 2,828 of JAYTON010000094.1, read as the reverse complement.
TTGCGTCGGATTCTACAGGATTTTTTGAAGGACAGGTTTCTGACGAAAAAAGAATGGCTTTCACTTTATCGCCATTCTTTAAATTATTTGTTTTAAAAACATTCGATTGCTCCGCCAATTTTACATTGTTCAAGAACCACTGATACTGAGGGGTAGCACCGCCGCCCGTTCTGAGTGCTGAAAATGTCACGGAGTCACCTGAGCAAATCTCCATTTTATCAGCAGCCATCGTAATGCGTACTGGGACAAGTTCTTTGATAAAAACTATTTCTTCATTGGACGCCACATCATTTTTGATAGAGCATTTTTTTGAGGATTTTAAGAGGCATTTTATTTTATCAAAATCATTTAAATTATTGATTTGTAAAATATTTGAATGATGGTATATCAAATTATTATTGACAAACCATTGATACTGAGGGGTGTCACCGCCATTTTTGATAGTAGTGCTAAATGTTAGATTTTCACCCTTGCAAGCCGAATTTGTAGAAGCTACTAAAACGATAGACGGTGTATCAATAACTTCAACTGGTACTGTTATCTCATTGGAAATCAGAGTATTAGGTAGAGCACATTGCTCGGAAGAGGTGATTTTACAGGTGTAGCGATGAAAGCCGCTGACTATCGGCGCAGTGTAACTATCCGTGCCTGTGCTGATAACAGTGCCGTTCATGCGCCATTCTATTGTGGGATTATTGCCGCCATTTTTATAGTCAGATATAAACATCGCCGTATCGCCTACGCATGTGGGAATGCGGCGTAAAGCGACGCTGATACTGAGGGGTAGGATGGGTTTGACTTTCAAGATGGCATCATTAGAATTAGCTGTTTTATTCAAATCATTTCTGACAATACATCTATAAATACCTGAATCAGAAAGGTTTACGCTTTCAAATTTTATTGAATCTGAAGTAGCATCGGTAATAGCTACACCATTTTTATACCATTGAAAATATAGAGGTGGCGAGCCTGTGACATTGGTTTTCAAAACTGTTTTTCCGCTTTCACAAATCGTCCTGCTTTCGGGCGAAAAGAGAATCCGAGGCGGATATTGCGCAGCAGGATTAAATTCCCATGCGCCAATATCGACGATATTGCTGACGATTCGAGGTAAGCTATCTAAATCGTCATTAACATTTTGAGAGGTAATGACGCTATTATTGCCAACATTAATAGCAGGAGAGCCGGGGAGTAAGTGAAAATCACCGTTGTCAGGATCGTTAAAAAGTGGATTTTGATTATAAATCATCCCCGCACCACATGTTACGCCCGCGCCCACGCCGCTGTGAATCGCCGAGCAATTATTCGCATCTACAATCGAGTAACTGATTGTCGGCAAACCGTTGATATTACGTAAAAGGGGTGCTGTGGTGGCTATATTTTTCCAAATAATGCAATTGGTTAGAGTCGGCTTTGCCGTTCCAGTAGCATTTCCTAAAGCGTCTTCTCCAGCATTGGCATAGACGCTGCCGCCTGTATTGGCTTCGTTTTTATAGAAAATACTATTAGTGATGCGCGGGCTGCTGTTGCCCCTTTCGGAGCCGAGGCAGTAAACGCCTGCCGCTGAGAAAGCTTTATTCGCCCAAAACAAGCAGCCTGTAATAGTGGGTGTACAATTGCCCGTTTTACCTAAATTGTACATGCCGCCACCGTACAAAACCGATTCGTTGCCAATAAATTGAGAATTAATGAACGATACTTCGCACGTTCCCACTTGACCATCACTCAATATAGCGCCGCCTGAATTGTCGGTTTTGTTACCTATAAATTTACAAAATTCAAATACAGCTGTGCAAGTGCCGCCGAAAACGCCCCAATTGCAAACAGCACCACCGCCGTCTTTTGAAAAATTATTATTAAACAGACAATTTTTAAATCGGGCTTCGCAAAATCCATTGTAGCCCCCGTTATTAAAAATCGCTCCGCCAAATCCAACAGCATAATTTTGAGTAAAAATGCAGTTTTGTACTGAGGGGTTCACGAAGCCGTCTGTACGCCCGTCATTGTAGATAGCACCGCCGCTTGTGTAGCGTTCGCCTACGGAAGCAGAGTTATCAGCATTGCCGCCTGTGATAGTAAAACCATCAATAACAGTTAAAATACTGGCATTTCTCAAGTAAATAACATTGAAAGTGTTGTTCGTCGCTTGCCCGTTATTGTCAATATCGCCACTTAAAATGGTCTTATTCATCTGCCAATTGCGCTGCGAAAGGCTGATTTCTGTACCTTTAAATCCGCCATAAACAGCTATGCCATCGGGTATTTCAAACGATAGTTGACGGTCAGCAGTGGAGCAATTTGTGCACGTAGTGGTGAAATAAGTGCCTTGCGCAACCCATATTTGAGTGCCAAAACTAGCGGTTTGCATGGCTTGTCGGAGGTCGCCGCGAGCATTTGCCCACGATGAGCCGTTGCCAGTTGCGTTGGGTTTGATGTATATTGTTTGGCTTTGCAAGGAGAAACCAAAGCAAAGTAGGGTGATGTTCACGAGATGTTTTAAGTTCATGATGGATTTGTTTTTTAGGATTTAGTGTCGAATTATAATATCGGTTTTTACTTTTTTAAAATAATTAAAAAATTAATATTTTACAAAACTAAGATAAAATAATTTGGGCGGCACTTTTTTAACATAAATTATTGATATTCATACAAATATGATTCATCATAAATTAGATTGTCAAAAGAAAAACAAATTTTATTTTATTTCTTTTTCCAGCAAAAAATATCCTTTTTAGAAATAAATATCAAAATACTCAGTAGTGCTCCAAAAAAGTTCATTGACATAAATTTAGTAACTTTGTGAAAAAAAGACATGGGACGCAAACCAA
>JAYTON010000093.1:0-2022 GCA_043747725.1 Saprospiraceae bacterium | reverse complement strand
AATAAAGAGTATAAACTTAGTTTGAATTTTTACCATATTAAAAATATAAATTCTTTTGTTTGAAACAAAAAAGTATTTTTGTAAGAAATTACTTAATTAAAAATAGATGAATAAAGATATAACTCTAAAAATTGATAATCTTGATATTTCTGTAAAAGAGATTAATGAGCAAGAATATATCTCACTGACAGATATTGCACGCTTAAAAAGTGAAGAGCCGAAAGATGTTATTAAAAATTGGATGCGGTTAAAAAATACCATTCAACTTTTAGGCTTTTGGGAATCAAAGCATAACCTTAATTTTAAAGGGGTCGAATTCGACTCCTTTAAAAATCAAGCAGGAGAAAACTCTTTCACATTATCTGTTCAGAAATGGATAGAAACAACAAATGCAATAGGGATTATTTCAAAATCAGGACGATATGGGGGTGGCACTTTCGCTCACAAACATATCGCATTAGCATTTGCAGCATGGGTAAGTGCTGAATTTAACTTAATGCTCATGGAAGAATTGGATAGGTTAAAAACGGAAGAAAATGTTCGTTTAGGGTTATCTTGGGATGTTCGTCGGGAGTTATCTAAAATCAATTACCACATCCATACCCATGCAATTCAACAACATATAGTCCCTAAATATGCATTTCCTGAAAAACAACAAGGTATTATCTATGCTTCAGAAGCCGATTTATTAAATAAGGTCGTATTTGATATGACATCTGCTGAATGGAAAGAGCAAAATATTGATAAAAAAGGGAATATTCGAGATAATGCTTCCGCTATTCAACTAACCGTTTTAGCCAATCTTGAAAGCCATAATGCTGAATTAATAAAAAAAGGGCTACCTCAAGATGAACGCTTTGAAATTTTAGAAAAAATCTGTTTTGAGCAAACGGAAATTTTATTTCAAAAACAACAGAAAGAGATGTTCAAAAAAATCAAAGCTAAAAAGTAGAAGTTTTTGATATTGATAATTTGACATTTTGGAGTTGCGTTTGAAAAAGTAAAAAAGATTTAAGTTTACTACAATTTGAAGTAGACTCAAAAGCAAGAAATAATATCCGACAGACGGCTCAAATACTAAGTGGTTCCCCAAATTGGGGAAGATTAAAAATGTTAGCAGTGGATCGTAAATGCGCTCTACGCATACTGCTAATACTGAGGGGTTATTCTGAATTATTAAAACCTAAACTTGAAAAAAATGTTTTGAGCGAACTTTCCGACTTTTTCGGAAAGTTCAAATTTTAAGCAGGTGATGGTTTACTACAAAATAAAAACTAAATATCATAGAACAAGATAACAAAATTTTGTTTTTCTAATCCTTGCAATTTTGCAGGGATTAGAAAAACAAATCCTGAAAATAGAAATGCTTTACTGATTACGAAAATGTTGAGGTGGAACTCATTTTGATTTCAAAAAAGATTGTTACAAGGCATTTCATTCAATATTCAAATATTTTTGCACAAACGAGGCATTAATCCAAATGCTCTTTAAAATCATTCTTCTTGATACGGAATATCAAACTTCTCCAACCGTCGATATAAAGCCGAGCGCGTCAAACCTAAAGATTTGGCTACTCGCGCTACTTTTCCCTTATGAAAATCCATCGCTCGTCGTATCATTTGCACCTCCATTTCTTCTAAAGTCATCACGCCGACATCGGGTAGGGTAGAAGGCGTTTTTACTGAGGGGGTATATTGTGTTTGAAAATCAATCAATTGTAAAGTGTGTCTTGGTGAAATTAAAACTGTGCGTTCTACCAAGTTTTTTAATTGTCGAATATTGCCAGGCAAAGGTAAAGCCTTTAGCCATGACATCGCTTCGCTTGAAATACTGAGGGGTCGGCTGTATAATTCGCTCATATTTTTTAAAAAATGGTTGACTAAAAGCGGAATATCAGTCGCTCGCTCGCGCAAGGCAGGCAGTTTGACGGTTATCAAATTGATACGGTAAAGTAAATCTTCTCTAAAAGTATTTTTCAAAACCATGTCTTCCAAATGCCGATTGGTAGCACAAACCACGCGG
>JAYTON010000092.1:0-2127 GCA_043747725.1 Saprospiraceae bacterium | reverse complement strand
TGGTACAATGAAGCCGAAATTGAAATGTCTCCTATTGATAACAAGTTTTTAGCGCAATATATTTATCAAAATCATCAACATTTCAATTCAAATTACGATAATTATTATCGAATTTTGAGTAACATGCTGCCGCGAGATACTTGCCACAGCTTGTATATTATTACCTCCGTTGAGAAAACGGATTCTATCACGAAGATTCAAGAACAAGGCGGAATTGGTAGTTTTTTTAAAAAAATGTTTACAGGTTCTGCTAAAACCATCACCACTAAAGAAGCAAAAAATAGAACCGTGAAAATTTATACCATTAATAGTGCGCTTTCAAATTCATGCTGCGCTTTAGCAGAGTATGGCAAGGCAAATAATATTGAAAGAATGGGGTGGGAGTTTATTCACAGAGCAAAATATAGTGAGTTATATGGCATGCTTGAAGCTGAATTGGGCGTAAAAGGCTATGTAAATGTCCTTTCTGCTTTACAAACAAGGAGTATATCTTATGATTTTCGATTGGCTGATTTTAAAATTAAATATGAAGCTAAGCGCGAAAAAATAGATGAAATCAACAAAGAAAAGAGAGAAAAATGGAAGAAAAGCTACGATAAATGGCTCAAAATTCAAGATGAAGCAGTGTCGGCTCGTTTGGCAAAAGGCAATATCAGCAAATCGGATATTAATTATTATTTCTTTCAAACCAATAAATTAGGCTGGCTTAATTGTGATTATTTTACTAAAAATGACAATCCTGTTTTGGTGGATACGCATTTAAAAAAAGCGGAAAATTTAGATGTCAAAATCGTTTTTCAAGATAGAATGGCAGCCATAGGTGATAATTTTGAAGGCGATAAAGTTGCTTTCCAAAATGTGCCGAGCGGTAGAAAAGCGTGGATAGTAGCTATGTCATTTTATAAAGAGGGTCCGAGCCTCGCCATTCAAGAAATAGAAACGGGCAAAGAAGTGCCGCCTCTTAAATTTCAAAAAATGAGTGTTGCTCAAATGCGCTCGGAATTGGGCAAATTAAATGCAATGAATTAATGACATTAAAATATTCTTAAAATGAGTTCTTCCATACAATCCGAGTAGCATTTATATTCGGGCAGGACGAGGCAACCCATGATCCGTGATTCAATATTGTATTTATCATTCAATAGTTTCCGGTATTTATAATCATCCACCAAACCGAAAAGGTAAATCTTCCGAATGCCTTTTTTAAAATCGGCTGTGGCATCTAAGCGAGCTTGTGAACATTCCGTTTTAGGAGATTCTTTAACTACTTCTGTCGAAATGGAATCTTGAGCATTTTGTCCCCAAATAGTTGCGATGCTGAATAATATAAAGCTGAACGTCAAACTAATTTTCATATTGAAATATGGTTTTAAAATTTTAAGGAAAAGCCAAATGGGCATTTATATTTTGACGCAACTATGATACGAATCTACATTTTTCCATAAAATCAACCCCTTTTCATTGTTTAACTAAATTCTTTTTTGCCGCTTTTTCTTTCTTTTTAAAAAAGCAACGGAGTAAAAAACTGTGTTGGACGGCTTCGAGGTCTTCATCCAATTTTTTAGAGCCACTTTCTAAACTTTTCATGGTTTCTTTTAAATGAGCGCCGGCTTCTTCGTCGTGTAGCAATACGCCGATAGAAGAGTTGGGATTATTGGCAGTCATTTTAAGGTCGGTAATAAATCGGGAAGCAGTATCAGCTATATTTTGCAATTGTAAAATAGAATTTTTAAAGGAATTAAAAACGACTGTATCGGTTGTCAAATCATTGGCAAGAGTCCCTTTTTTATTGAGTCCTGCGGTGAAGTTGTTCAGAGAAGCGACCAACTCTTGCGCTTTTGCGGAGGCATTTTTAAGCGATACAGTAGCGGTATTGATATTATTGTAGAGCGCATCATCGTTCAATAATTTTCCGACAGAGCCTTCATTGGTGGTTAATTTTTTACTGATAGATTTAAAATCTGACGCAACGGCTTTCATATCAGCAGAAACTGATTTAAAATCTGTTGTAATCACTAAAACATTGTCGTTGTTTTTCTGCAAAGTACTCATCATATCTTCCGAAGAAATTGTTTTTTGAACAGCTAAAGTGTCGCCTTCTTGCACTTCAGCATACCCCTCAGTACC
>JAYTON010000091.1:0-2168 GCA_043747725.1 Saprospiraceae bacterium | reverse complement strand
CGTACTGAGGGGTCAAGGTCTTTCCAGCAAAACTCTTGAAGCTTGACACTGTCCTTGCCATTGCTCACATATACTTCGGCTCCAGTTATAAATAGGTTATTGGCATTTTTTATTTCTCTAAAAAATGGTAAGCTCTTCGTCAGAATCACATAAGGCGGCGTGGCATCGCGCCCTGCTTCAATATAGCCTTCTACCACCACATCATCCGATGTATCAGGCAAGTTCGGAATATACTCTTTCTCACAAGCGATGAAACCAAATATTGTTAGAATAATTATGATTAAACTATTGATTTTCATTGTATTATCAATTAAACATTTATTCAATTTTAAATAATTAAAACACCTGATTGGGGTCAATACCTCCTCCTGCCACGCTTTGCTCCCAGTGACATTTTACTGAATTTTATTCTCTTTTTTACCTTGACCCCACTTGAAATTCCAAGTAACAGAAGGGATAATCGGGAACAAAGTCACTTGATAAGCAGTCGCTTTAGCTGTCCCTTTTTCAAAAGAATTTTTCACATCATAATAAACAAAAAATGGATTTGGCTGATTGTAAGCATTATAAACCGAAAAAGTCCAACTGGATTTCAAGCCTACTTTATCGGGCTTCGGTGTGAAAGTCGCGCCAAAATCGAAGCGATGATAATTGGGCAAACGCAGCGAATTACGGTCACCATAGTCAATATTGAGCTTTTGATCAATAAAAAAGAGACTTTTTAAAGGCGTAAAAGTATTACCAGTTGCGAAAACGAAATTGCCATTCAAATCCCATTTTTTATTGATTTGATAATTGGCAACGACAACAATATCGTGTATGCGATCGTAAGTAGATGGATATTCTTTACCTTTATTGACGGCAGGAAATTTCCTCAAAGTCCGTGACCACGTATAACCCACCCAACCGTTTAAACGCCCCTTAGCTTTTTTAACAAAAAACTCCGCACCATAAGCCTTGCCACGCCCAAAAACAAAACTTTGCTCAACGTCTTGCGAAGGCTGACCGACATAATCTTCGGGGTAATCTATCTGATTTTTCAAATTTTTATAATAGACTTCCACCGATGTCTCCCACATATTGTCCTTGAAATTGCGGAAATAACCCATCGCATATTGCACACCCCGTTGCGGAGAAACCAATTCAGAACTTGGCACCCAAACATCTGCCGGCAACGAACTCGTCGAGTTAGAAACCAAGTGCAAATACTGAGTGGTAGCTGTGATACCAAATTTCAAAGAGCTGACCGCATCCAAATTTAATTTGGTACTCGCGCGTGGTTCAAACCCTGTATATGTTTTTACTGGCTCTCCGGCTGCATATTGCTTATCATTTTTAGTGGATTTATAAGGTCCCACGTGTTGAAAAGCAGATATACGCGCCCCATATTCGAGCGTCAAGTGAGGGGTCACTTTCCAAACATCGGCTGCGTAAAGTGCTGTTTCGTGGGCATATTTAGGTTTTATTTTATCAGCGTTTGTAAAGTCTTGCTCACCGTTTGTGAAGTTAGCAACATTGGGGGTTAAACGGTGATATGTATAATTTAAGCCATATTTAACTGTATGATTGACATTGGCAAACCAATCAAAATCCAACTTCGCATTATAATCTCTGACACCACTGAATATCTTTAATTTGAACACATCCTGACCGCCATCCACCTGAAAATCATAGTCGTTATAAATAGCCGAAACGTTCATAAACAACTTGGGGCTGAATACGTGATTCCACCTCAAAGTCGCTGTCGCATTACCATACGGTAATTCAAATTTGAAACCTCTCTCATTAGAATTAAAAATCAATTTATCACGTCCAAAATAACCACTTAAATACAAGCGATCTTTATCGCTCAATGTATAATTCACCTTAGTATTCAAATCGTAGAAGTAATAATTAGTACCTGCAAATTTAGTTTTATCAATAAAAGGCTGCGCCAAATCCAAGGCATAAGTTCGCCTCGCTGACACCATAAATGAGCTTTTGTTTTTCTGAATCGGACCTTCCACAGTCAATCGGCTGGCTATTAAACCGATGCCGCCTTCTACACCAAAGGCTTTATTATTGCCCTCTTTCATCTGAATATCCACAACTGAACTCAATCGTCCGCCGTACTGAGCAGGCATTCCACCTTTGATTAAAGTAACGTTTTTAATAGCATCAGCATTAAA
>JAYTON010000090.1:0-5011 GCA_043747725.1 Saprospiraceae bacterium | reverse complement strand
TTCCGACCTGTCACCGTTACGAAAAGCATATCTTTAAAACTCAAATCTGCTTTACCAAACACACCTAAAAGGCGATTGCGCTTAATAGTCTGCTTGTTCCGCATCGTTGTCGGATCAAAATTATTGATACTATTAAAATTCGGATCATACGGTTTTTCACCATAAACCGACACAACTTCATAGTTTCTATCATCAATAGCTGAACCAGCTACTAACGAAAAGCCAAAATCTTTATAGTTCTTTTTAATAGTCGTTAAAAAGTTACCATTCAATAAAAGGCTATTTTCAGTATAATTTTCTATCGAACCCCGCGCCGCATTGGCAGGTTGAACTACCGTTGGTGGGCTGAAATAATTGCCAATAGTGCTATAAGCGTCAACACCAAAACGACCTGTGAATGACAACCAAGGCGTTGCTGTCCATGTCAATCCAAAATTAGATTGGGTGCGCCGCGTCTTATCTTTATTAATAATGGTATTTAAACCCAATAATGGATTGTCATATTCCGTATTACCGAGGCTCGTCTGCAACCTACGCGGCGTGCCATCGGGATTAAGGTAGTTATGAACATCCTCATAAAAGGGCCATCGAAATAAATTAGTAATCGTGCCTCTTTCACCTGAATATGGCAATTTTGTCAGTTGCGTATTAATAAAAGCGATAGAAGTAGTGGCTTCCAAATTTTCCAACAACTTGGCAGTACCAGCTAAACGCGCATTTAAAACCGTTGAACCTGTATTTGGAATCGTTCCATCCCGCTTGACATAATTCGTAGAAAAACGATAACTTAAACGGTCTGAACCTGACTCGAAAGAGAGATTATGCGCTTGGCGTTTCCCTGTTTGGAAAAAATCTTTATAATTATTATATACCGTTTGACCGGGCGCAATAGCGGGACCAAAATAACTGACAGCGTCACCAGCTACCCCATCCACACCCCGTGTGTAGGTATTTTGAATTTTAGGTATGCGATAAACATTGTCAAAGTTAAAGGCATTATCATAATTGATTTTGCTGCGTCCCTTGGTGCCTTTTTTAGTCGTGATAACAATAGCCCCCGAAGAACCTTGGCTGCCATAAAGAGCAGCCGCTTCTGGACCTTTTAGAATTGTGATTGTCGCAATATCATTCTGATTAATATCAGCCGACCGATTCTGATAATCGTTTTGGCGATTCGGCTGATCTGTGAATAATGCGCCTTGCGAGAAAGTCGTGTTGTCAATGGGTAAACCATCTACGACTACAAGTGGCTGATTATTACCGCCAATAGAAGACGCCCCCCTCAGTTGCACCAAGGTCGAAGAGCCTATCGCACCACTTGATGAGGTGACCATGATACCCGACACGCGCCCTTGCAAAGCATCCAAAAAGTTGTCGCGTTGAGTAGCAGCGAGGTCTTCACCGCTCACTTGTTGCACATTATAGTTGATTTTACGCTGTTCCTCCTTGATACCTAAAGCCGTGACAACATACTCACCGAGTTGCTGGTTACCGCCTTTGAGTTCAACGTTAATGACCGACTGAGTGACTACTACTTCCTGTTGCTGATAGCCTACAAGGGAGACTAGAAGCGTTTGCCCGTTGGCGGCGGCAATCTCATATTTACCATCAATGTCCGTGACAGTGGCAGTTGTTGAGCCTTTCACCAACACTGTAGCCCCTGGAATGCCTTGACCATCTTCCACTGCCACAACTGTACCCGTCACTTTTTGTGCCGTCAGAGCCTGTGCGCAGAGTAAGAATAGACCAATAAATAAGGTGTAAATTGTTTTTTTCATACAATTTCAGATTGAATTTGGTTAAATAAATAAAGAGAAAAGATGGGTCAAGCGCGGTTTGAAATTGGGGTCTGACGCTTTCATTTCGACATTATAAAAATTGCAATATTTGCAGCTAATTTAGGGAAACTCTTGAATTTGAAGTTATTTTATATAATTTTTTATTGAAATTTCTACAAAACAAACGAATATACTTAAAAAGTGTTAGTTAAAAAATAAAAAATACGCCACTTGAGAAAATTAGAAATTTTATTGAGGCTTTTATCTAATTAAATTTGCATTTTTTTCAAATTTTGCAATGAATTTTTGGAGTTTGTCCCCCAACCCCCAAGGGGGAGTCGTTTGGAAGGAGTTAGAAATTTGTTATTTTATATTGCTATTAATTTCAAAAAAATGTAAAAATTTAATTCGTTCAATTTATTCCAAATGACTCCCCCTTGGGGGTTGGGAGGGCAAATTCAAATCAAAGCACCGATTGTAAAACGATTTCCCCCTACACCTCCGCTGCCTTTTGAGCCATTTTTGAGTACTCATAGTTTACAATAATAACGCCTACCAAAATCACAATCATAGCCCCAAACATCAGCCATGTCAGATGCTCATTGGCTAACAACCAACCCAATAAAACCGCCACAATCGTGTTCACATACACATGAATCGAGAGTCGCGCAGGGGATATATAGCCCAATAAATAGACAAAACAAGTATAACCTACCAGCGTACCCACCACAATCAAATACACTACAGCCAACCACCCCTCAGTAGGGACACCCGAAATATCCACTTTTTCAAAAAGAGAACCGACCAATAAATTAATCGAACCAGCCGTCACCATCTGCACACCTGTTCGCATCACTACATGCGCATCTACCGAATATTTTTTCATAAAAACAGAACCAAATGCCCAACTCAAATTGGCTATAAAAGTCAAAACTATACCCAGTGTGAACCCCTCAGTAATCGCCAAATTTTTATCCGGTTTCGACAAAAGCACTATACCCATGATACTCAAAATCAATCCTCCTAAAATCACCCATGTCACTCTGAAGCCTTTGAAAAAGAAAATACTTAAAAAAGTAATGAACAAGGGTGCTAATGAACTCAAAACGCCCGCTAAACTGCTTGAAATATAGATTTCAGCCCATGATAAGAGCGCATTTCCACCGATTATCATAAAACAACCCACTATAAAAAGGCGTAAACAATCGTGGCGAGATGGCAATTTATAGCCCCGTAAGAACCCATAAATAAGGAAAATCAAACCTGCCGCAGTGTGGCGAAATCCTGAAAACCAAAACGGTGGGAAATATTTTACAGCTACTTTTATCCCTAAATAAGTAGTACCCCAAACGAGGCAAAGGGTAATAAAGGCAATCCAAACAAGAGTCGGTAGGCTTTTGGTAGTCATATTCTAAAGTCGGGTATGGCGTGAAAAAGAGCGCAAAAGTAAAAATTTTAATCGAGTTTTATTGAAAAGTACCTTTCAATTGAAAATTGAAATTCTATATTTGTAAAGTAAGATGCGCCCCAAAATGTGAATACTTTGAGATATATTTTTACATTTTACGCTTTTCATTGCACTTTTGCATTTTATATTTTGCGGTTTACAAATTTTCAACTCTCAATTTTCAACTTTCAATTATGGTAATTGACCATTTACCCAGCCGAACCCTACAGATATACGGCGAAGAGCATTTATTTTTTAGCGGCACCTCCTATCTGGGCATAGGGCATCAGCCTGATTTCCGAACGGCATTGACTGAGGGGATAGCGCGTTACGGCACTATCTTTTCAGCTTCGCGCAACAACAATTTACAATTGGATATTTATGAAAAAGCAGAGAATTTTATAGCAGAATGGACAAGTGCAGAAGCAGCATTAACTGTTACTTCGGGTTTGCTAGCAGGGCAATTAGTGGTGCAAAGTCTTGACCAACCGCATCAACGATTTATATTCGCTCCCTCAGTGCATCCCGCCATTTGGAGAGAAAAGCCAACATTTTGTTTTGGAAATTATGAGCACTTTGCTAATGAAATAATCGAATTGATTGCCTATGATAAAACGCCCGTAACGATTTGTTGCAACTCGATTGACCCCTTAAAATGTACCCCTTACGATTTTTCATGGATTGCAAAACTGCCTCATAATCAAGATATTACGCTCATTTTTGATGACTCTCATGCTATCGGTATTCAAAATAATCATGGCTGCGGTAATTACAAAGAATTAAAAAAATTAACACCTTCAAATATTAAACTCGTCGTCATTGCCTCTTTAGCGAAGGCTGTGGGGATTCCGGGCGGCGTGATTTTAGGAGATTTGGAAACGATAAAAACGATTCGTCAAAATCCCCTTTTTGTAGGGGCTTCGCCGATTGTTCCAGCTTATTTGTATGCTTTTTTGAATACTCAAAACGTGTATACAGAAGCGAGAGCAGCGCTGAAAAAAAATATTGATTTATTTAAAAAATTGAATGCATCACTGTTATCAGATTTTAAATTTTACGACAATTATCCTGTATTTTATACGCCTCAAAATGATTTATATCCTTTTTTATTAAAGCATAAAACCATGATTTCCAGCTTCTCTTATCCCAATCCGAGCGATACGCCTATCACTCGCATCATCCTAAGTGCCTTGCATACTGAGGGGGATATTGAAAGATTAATAAAGTGTATAGTGGACAATTGATAGTGTTTTTAAATACTAATGATTCTAATTAATTCAAAGACTTAACCAACGCCACAATACCCGAAATAATATATTGGACTCCAATAGCCATTGTGATAAAAGCCATAATCCGTGACCCCGCTTTCAAACCCGAAGCACCTAAAAAACGATAGAGCAAAGGGGCTGACCTTAGTACCAAATAAACAATAAGCCCAATTGCCAAGATAACGCCCGAAATCAAAAGCCGTTCCTCCCATTTTTCATATTCTGCAAAAAAGCCAATTAACAATGAAATAGAACCCGGACCCGATAGCATCGGCATCGCCAAAGGCGAAAAAGCTATATCAGCGGCTTCCATTGCTTTCTTCTGCATAGATTCATCTACGCCTCGATTTTCAGCAAATTTATCATTTTGCAAAGCAAAAGCGGAGTTGAGAATTATTAAGCCCCCTGCTATGCGTAGAGCATTGATACTCAAGCCAAAAAAGCTTAAAATATACGTACCCGCCCAGAAAAACACCAGTAAAATACCGATAAAGTAAAGGGAGGTGCTGAGTATCAAG
>JAYTON010000089.1:0-1672 GCA_043747725.1 Saprospiraceae bacterium | reverse complement strand
AAATCGGGCAAACTGTATTTTTTAATAGATGAATTGCCTTATTCAATGAAGTTGACGTTTCAAAATTTTTTAAATTTTAAAAAAAGGCAATTATTTTTTCACGTTCTTTGCGGTATATATTGGCGGTATGACTTGTTCCGAAGGAATCCCTTTTGCCAAGGCATTCCTTCGGAAGAGAAAGTCACGCCGTCAATTAGATTTAATATTTACATGAAAAATAAAAAAATATTCATAACAGGTGCAACAGGCTTTGTCGGCTCCTACTTGACTCGCTATTTAGCCCAAAACGGTTACACCAATGTAATAGCGATGAAGCGCTCGACAAGTCGCATGGATTTGGTGACTGAGGTTGAGGACAGGGTGACATGGGTAGAGGGCGATGTGCTGGATGTGCCATTTTTGGAGGATATATTTTCAAGCGGCATTGATATTGTTTTTCACTGCGCCGCTGTCATCAGCTTCGACCCGCGCGACCGCGAAGAGATGTACGCCATCAATGCTATGGGTACGGCAAACGTGGTCAATTTAGCTCTTGATTTTGATATTGAAAAACTAATTCATGTCAGCAGCATAGCCGCTATCGGGCGTGATGAACGGCATCCTGAAGTATCAGAAAGTGACAAATGGCAACGCTCGCCCCTCAACTCGCATTATGCCATCTCAAAATACCAAGCAGAGCAAGAGGTTTGGCGCGGCATATCCGAAGGTTTAACGGCGGTAATTGTGAACCCCTCAATCATCCTCGGTTCGCAATTTTGGGGACAAGGCACAGGCAAGCTTTTTGAGCAAGTTTGGGACGGTTTACGCTTTTACACTGAGGGGGTCACGGGATATGTGGATGTGCGCGATGTAGTTCGATTTATGATTGAATTAATGACATCAAGCATTGATAATCAACGATTTATACTCAACGGAGAAAATTTGTCTTATAAAAATATGTTTGAACAAATTGCCCTTGTTCTTGATAAAAAACCAGCGACTATTCGGGTTACACCATTTTTAAGACAAGTAGCTTGGCGTATCGAAGCCCTTAAAAGCCTCTTCACAGGCAAACGCTCTTTGATAACAAAAGAGACTGCGCGGACGTCGGCTACTAAGTTTTATTTCAAAAATGACAAATCATTAAAAGCCTTTCCAAATTTCGTTTATACCCCTATTTCAAAAACGATAAAAGCAACAGGCGAACAGTTTTTAGAAAGTCAAAAAAATGGGAAAAATGCCGCTTTCCTGAATTTTTGAATTCAAGAAGGGTTAGTGAGAAGTAAAAAAAATTTAAATGTAAAAATGATTACACCCCTCAGTATTTTTACATTTCACTATTCGACATTGGCTACTTTTGTTGGGTAAGTATTTATTTTTTCCCAAACGTTGCCCGTTACGTATGGCTCTGATTTAAGATAATCTTGCAGCACTGCTTCGTTTTCAAAGCGAACAATCATATTTGAGCCAATCATTTTGCCATTGGCGTCGAGTATGGCTGCGCCGATGATAAAATTACTCGATTTTTTCAATTCAGTGACTTTATCAAAATGCGCGGGGCGCACTGTCAATCGACGATTAATAGCGTCTTCATCGGTATAGTCGAAAGCGATTATAATGAACTCTTGCATTTTAAAATTATGGTTAAATATTTTATAGAATATTGATTTTCAATTATTTAAATATAATATAA
>JAYTON010000088.1:0-2462 GCA_043747725.1 Saprospiraceae bacterium | reverse complement strand
TGCTCTTTTGTTCACTTTGATGGCTCAATATCCGAGAGGGGTCGGTATATGAAAAATCCCGAATTTAAACTGTTGCAAAATTCGGGATGTCTCATGTTTAATTTTTGTAATAATTTAAAACAATGAAATGTTGACCATTAAATTCTCTATTAATTTGTAACTTTGCGGCGTTTAGAAAATGAAATTTTAGGATTAGGTCTTCAATTTTAATTTAAAAACAATTTGTTTTAATTAAAAATTATAATCAAATTGTTTATTTCGTTGATAATCAATTAATTACAGTTAAATAAAATCGTCACTTTTACAATGAAAAGAGATACCCTTATCCCTCAGCTTATCCAAAAAGAACTTGAACGCCAACGCAAAGGCATCGAGTTGATTGCTTCTGAAAACTTTACGAGCCAAGCCGTCATCGATGCGATGGGCAGTTGCCTCACTAATAAATATGCAGAAGGCTACCCTGGCAAACGCTATTATGGCGGTTGTGATGTGGTGGACGAAATCGAACAACTCGCTATTGACCGTTTGAAAGAACTTTTCAAGGCGGAATATGCGAATGTGCAACCGCACTCAGGTGCACAGGCGAATGCGGCGGTATTTTTAGCCTGTTTGAAACCGGGCGATACGGTTTTAGGCTTCAATTTGGCGCATGGTGGTCACTTATCGCATGGTTCGCCTGTCAATTTTTCGGGTAAGCATTTTCGGGCTGTTTTTTATAATGTAGAAGAAGCGACGGGGCTGATTGATATGGACAAAGTGGAAGCGGCGGCTATCAAAGAGCAACCAAAACTCATTGTTTGTGGCGCATCCGCCTACGCTCGCGATTGGGATTATGCTCGTTTCCGCGCAATAGCGGATAAAGTAGGCGCATTGCTTTTAGCGGATATTGCGCATCCTGCGGGCTTGATTGCCGCAGGTTTGTTGAATAATCCGATGGAACATTGCCATATCGTGACCTCCACAACGCATAAAACACTGAGGGGTCCACGCGGTGGCATTATTATGATGGGTAAAAATTTTGAAAACCCTTTTGGACGCACGACGGCAAAAGGTACGATGATAAAAATGTCCACTATTTTAGATTCGGGTGTATTCCCAGGTATGCAAGGCGGTCCACTCGAGCATGTTATTGCAGCCAAAGCGATTGCATTTCATGAGTGTTTGCAACCTGAATTTAAGGCGTATGGTCAGCAAATCATCAAAAATGCTCATGCTATGGCGAATGCTTTTGTAGCAAAAGGCTACAATATTATTAGCGGCGGAACGGATAATCACTTGATGCTCATTGATTTACGCAATAAAAACGTGACCGGCAAGCAGGTACAACAAACTCTTGAACTCGCTGATATCACGCTCAATAAAAATGCCGTGCCTTTCGATACGCAATCGCCGATGATTACCTCAGGCATTCGCGTAGGTACACCTGCCATTACGACACGCGGTTTCAACGAAGCGGATTGTGTGAAAGTGGTGAATTGGATTGATGAGATTATTCAAGACATTGAAAACCCCTCAGTAACGAGCCATATTCAAAGCGAAGTGAATGCTTTTATGGAGAGTTTCCCTTTGTATGCAGAAGCGGTAATCGCTTAATAATTGAAAATGGAGAATTGAAAATTGAAAATTATTGCCCAATTTAAATCGCAGCATTTTCAATTCTCCATTTTCAATTAAAAAGACCCTTTTTCAAGCAATTTCATACTCACATACTCGACGGTTTTTTCGGTATCCATAATAGTCGTCCTCTTTTTCAGCATTTCAACTAACCATCCCGAACGTAAATGATAGGCAAACAAGCCATCATCGTTGACGGTCATCGCTAACCCCTCAGTATTTTCTGCTTGCCAAGTGCCGCCACTCATTTTATTTAAGTAATCAAAGGTCAATTTTTTCATCGTTGAAGCATCGGGCGTGAGATGATGCTCGATTAGGCAATAATTATCGTCCTTAATGCTGACTTTTAGCGTGGCATGAGCGGCAATGGGCGCACCGTTTGGCACGAGCATATTCGCCAATTGCGTGTCGTATTTCTGCTGTGTATCATGCGGATATTCGTTGCCATAAAATTGATGCAATAAGCGCAATTCTTGAAACAACCCCTCAGTAATATACACTTCTGAAGCTATTTGACACCGCATATTGGTCAAAACAGTTGATTCCGCTTCAGAAATAGCTTTTGAAGATTCCACTGCATCGAACAAATCAACGAGCATTTTTTGAATGTCTTTGCCATTTAAAATGCCGAGAAATTCACCGAATGGATTAATGGCGTAGCGCATTTTCGTCCGGCTATATTTTTCAACTAATGCTTTGATGCCATTTATTTTTTTTACCTCATCGGGTAAAAAATAGGCTGCCGAATTGTATTCTGCTTCGATGACATAGCCTTTTACTGATGATTCGAGCACGGTTAAAGTGACAAGCTGACGAGTTTCCGAATGGCTTTCTTCAACGGTGTCTAT
>JAYTON010000087.1:0-3611 GCA_043747725.1 Saprospiraceae bacterium | reverse complement strand
ACCTCTTCTTCACTGAGGGGGTTGGTTGCCAAATCATCTAATGTTTTTAATAAAATAGATTTAGCTTCATCTAAATTCTGCTCTTTACGCACATCCGCTCCGAAATACACAAACCCTGGGTCTTTAGTTTGGAATGTATAATTCCCTACACCAGATGCTTTATTCGCAGAAACAAGGTTTTTATACAACCGACCGGAAGGATTATCAGTAAGGGATTCAGTTAAAATATTAATAGCTGCAAAATCAGGGTGTGAACCTGAGGGAATATGATAACCCGCAGAAGTCACTTGCAAGTCTCCTACACGGCGCAAAATGACATTGCGCTCGCCATCTTGTGTAGGCTCTGTTGACCATGTATTAGGCAAAGCCCTTGTTGGTTTTGCAACACTACTAAAATATTTATCAACCAGTTTCAACGTTTTGGCTTCATCAATTTTACCAGCTACCAATAACACGGCATTGTCAGGCTGATAAAAGCGATGAAAAAAGGCTTGTAAGTTATCAATTGGCACATTTTCTATATCAGATCGGTTGCCGATAGTTGATTTGCCGTAGTTATGCCAAAGAAATGCTGTTGACATAACGCGCTCAAACAATATACTGGATGGGTCGTTTTCACCCATTTCAAATTCATTGCGCACAACCGAAAACTCAGTATCAAGGTCTTTTTTAGCAATATATGAATTCACCATCCGATCGCTCTCAAGGTCTAAAGCCCATTCGAGGTTTTCATCGGAAGCTGAAAATGTTTCATAATAATTGGTTCTATCCACCCAAGTTGTGCCATTAAAGCGAGCACCGCGTTGTTTAAATTCGCCCGGAATGTCTTTGTGTTTGGGTGAGCCTTTGAAAACCATGTGTTCGAGCAAATGCGCCATGCCCGTTTCACCGTAGCCTTCGTGGCGGCTGCCGACGATATAGGTGATATTCACGGTCATCGTTTGTTTGGAAGCGTCGGGAAATAATAGCACTTTCAAGCCATTGTTTTTGAGCTTGTATTCAGTGATGCCTTCTACGGATGTTGTTTTTTCAATATTGGTAGGCAATTGAGCAAAAGCTGAGAATGCCATCGCAACGAAGAAGCCTGTGAAAGCGCGTTTTTGAAATGTACGCATAATGAATTTCATTTTTAATGAATTAAATTTAAAAAATTAGAATGAATGGTTTTAAATAACGCCTAAAAGTAGCTTAATTTGAACACTTTCAAATCGTGTTTTTAGACTAATAGATATAAATTTCCGATAAGTTGTTTTGAAAAGTTTCTTTTGTATATCGGAAAAACCGCCAAATGCAATTGGCTTTGGCGGTCACTGAATTTCCATCGGGGAATAATTGCTTATTCTGATTTTAAAAGACAGTTTTGTAAGGAATGAGGTTGCATTATGACTGACTTCGTTGCGTGAGTCACCTAAATAAAGTAGAGAAGATAGTATTGAATCGTTTCCAAATAACGGGATTCGGATAATAATCTTTTTCGTATTTTACGCGCTGAATTATATTATATGACCCATTTTTAAATCCACAAAACCTAACTCTCTAAAGCATAAGTTTATGTAAATAAAAAAAATATGGTGATACAAGACGAAATCCGTTGGGGCATTCTGGGCGTTGGTGATGTTTGCGAAATGAAAAGCGCGCCAGCAATGAATCTGATTAAAGGCTCAAAGGTCGTAGCCGTGATGCGACGGAATGCTTTGAAAGCTCAAGATTATGCTCAAAGGCACGGCATCACAAAATGGTATGATGATGCGGATGCTTTGATTAATGATCCCGAAGTGAATGCTATTTATATTGCTACGCCGCCTGATGCTCACGAAGTTTATACTCTCAAAGCGGCTCAAGCTCAGAAGCCCGTCTATGTCGAAAAACCGATGGCACGAACCTATGCCGAGTGTCTTTCTATGGTTGAAGCATGTGAAAATGCCCAAGTGCCTTTGTTTACAGCCTATTACAGGCGGCAATTGCCTAATTTCCTAAAAATCAAATCTTTATTGGATGGAGGCGCGATTGGCGATGTGCGCTATGTACGTATTCTACTCAATAAAACCATTCAACCTGATATTCTGACGGCTATTGTTGCTAATGGTGATAACGGCAACTGGCGGGTACAACCTGAAATTGCCGGCGGCGGTTATTTCTTTGATTTGGCTTCTCACCAATTGGATATGATGGATTTTCTATTCGGATCTATACAAAATGCTCAAGGTTTCAAGAACAATCAAGCTCATTTATATGCTGCCGAAGATATAGTGGTGGGTTCATTTCAATTTGAAAACGGCATTTTAGGCACTGGCAATTGGTGTTTCACGACTTCTTCTGTTTCAAATAAAGAAGTCACAACCATAGTCGGTAGCAAAGGGCAAATATCATTTCCCTTTTTTGGAGATAATACAGTCGCTTTAGAAATAGAAGGCAAGGAGAAAGAAGTCATGACTTTTGACATGCCTAAACATATTCAACAACCCCTTATTCAAACCATCGTGAATGAATTGCATGGGAAAGGCAATTGCCCGAGCACAGGTATCTCGGGTGCGCGAACCAATAGAATTATGGCGCTTTTGACTGTTTAAGAGTCGTAAAATATGATTTTTAAATGCTGCTTTCTTTTAAAGTTGATTTGCTTAGTTGTTTTACCCCCTCAGTAAAATATCTTCCCATAAAGTTGGTTTGTCAAATTTGTGTTTTAGATTTGTGGGAAGCGAAAAGAAAATGAACATTTTCACAACATTTTAAATATGAATTTGACCGACAAAAACAAGTATAAATTAGAATTCAAGAAAGCACTTGATAAATTTGCAGAAAAGCTCGAAAAATATGTTTCTACAGACAATGGTGACTGGACGGTAAAGGGTTTTATAGATGTTTATAAAAATATTTATACAATTTCATCTGATACTAAAATTGTTTCAAAAATCCTTGAAATACACATTTTTCCTCAAATATTACAATTTGCAGATAGCATTGGCTATAAAATTATTCTTGCAGAAAAACAAAACTGGTATCCTGATTTAACTTTCGTACATAAGAAAAACGATGCTATAAAATTTGCATTGGATTTAAAAACTACATTTAGGCGAAATCATAAAACTGCTGGTTTTACATTGGGCAGTCATGGAGGGTATTTTAAAGAACGAGATAAAGATAAAAATATCCAATTCCCCTACAATCACTACTTAGGGCATTATTGTTTGGGAGTTATCTACACGAGAATAGATTTTTCAGATGATTTAAGTGATACAGAAATCTATCAAGTAGAAGAATTGCAAGAGGAACACGATAAACCTATTAAAAAAGTAAGAGAACGAGATGTTACCGCAGTCAAAAATCTTCAATCTATAACATCTGTTATTAAAAATTTCGACTTTTTTGCAGCCGAAAAATGGAAAATTGCAAGCGATAAACAAGGTTCGGGTAATACAGCGAATATCGGTTCTATCGTTGATATTGATGATTTAAGAAATGAAAATGGCATATTCAGCCAATTAGGAGAAGATTGGTTTGATGAATATTGGATAAATCACGGTTTAGTTACAATGGTTAAAGATGGTAAAACGATGAAGATTACTACTTTGAAAGATTTCTTGGAGTTCAAAGGAAGAGTTGATTTATGG
>JAYTON010000086.1:0-15664 GCA_043747725.1 Saprospiraceae bacterium | reverse complement strand
ACGTATTTGGCATAATGCGGTTTGATTTTAGTAGCTGGCACGCCGAAGAAACTGGTGTAAAAATTAACAGTTTCCATGAGGTTGCTCACATAGAGCGACACGTGCATACGAGGAAAAGGATTTTGCTTCATTTTATTTAAATTTAAATTTTTTATTACTTTTAATTATTTGGTAATTAATAGTTTGTGAAATTTTTTGGCATTATTTTTAACAACTCAATTTTTCTTTTTCCAAGACATTATACACCTATTTTCTCACTCCTCCGCTCCAATAAAAGCGTATCACGCCATACGCCATCCATTTTTCCAATCCGTTCGCGGCGACCAATTTGGCGAAATCCAACGGACTGATGCAAGCGCAAGCTGCCAGTATTTTCAGGAAAAATACCGGCTTGAAGTGTCCATAAACCATCTCCCTCTGATGCCTCAATGAGCTGCTGCATGAGCATTTTACCTATGCCTTGCCCACAATACTGAGGGGTCACATACACGCTCACTTCCGCTACACCTGCATATACACAACGTCCTGAAACAGGGGTAAGTGCAGCCCAACCGATAATGACCCCCTCAGTATTTGCAATGACATTGGTGGCTATAAATCGACAATTTTGGAGATGCGAGCTATCCCATTCTTCCCAAGATGGAAGGTCTTTTTGAAAAGTCGCATTGCCTGTTGCGATGCCTTCTGCATATATGCGAGAAACGTCTTGCCAGTGCTTCGGCTGCATTTTTGTAATTTGAATGCTCATTAAAAATAATGTTTAAATTATTGATAATCAATTTATTATTCAATTTTTATGTAAAATACTGAGGGATTGGTTAAAAATGTTCCGCCGCCATTTTCGACGGCGGAACGAGGTCTTAGGTTAGCAACAGCCACCTAAAATGGAAGACAAAATGCTACAGCATCCGCCACCTTGACCACAACAATCAGAACTTTTCATAGCTTAAAAATTTAAAATGTTAAAAAATATAATTATCGAAGAGTTATGTCTATCAATCTAATCTCTAACCATCTAATGTCTAAATTAACAGCAACCTTTATCTTTACAACATTGGGTTTTATCAATAAAATCTTTAAAAATGGCAGCAACTTTTTCAAACGCCGACCAATTGATGCAGTAGCAAGATTTTACCCCATCCACAGTGCCATCAATCAAACCGATTTCTTTCAGTTCTTTCAAATGTTGCGAAACGGTGCTTTGAGCCAAAGGCAACACATCCACGATTTCGCCGCAAATGCAAGACTGCCTGGATGCCACAACTTTTAGAATCGCCACACGGGCAGGGTGGCTAATCGCTTTTGCAAATTCAGCCAATATGATTTCATCGGCTTTAAACTCAGATTTTTTATTAATTGCCATTTCATTTATTTTATATCGCAAATATACGATGAATTTTTTATTAATCGCAAATATACGATGAATTATTTTTCAACTTTTTTTACACCCTCAGTAAAACAAAGAGAAAAAATGCTTGAAAAGCTGATTTATTCAAAAAAAATCATAACCATTAAGAGGGAATTGCGTTTTTATTTTAACTTCGCAGAACTTTGTAGAGAAGTAGTAATATATTGTGTGAATTTTTAAAATTTAAATTACTCCATCATTTTTTAACAAAATAACATTCGTTTGGCTAAAATATTTAAACCACGAGGTATTCCTCAAAGAAAAGAAGTAGAGCCTGAGCACAGAATCAACGGCTTAATTAGAGTGCCTGAAATCCGTCTCGTAGGAGATATGCTCGAAGAACTGAGCGCGCTTTTAAGCGAAGAGATTAAAGTAGGCGTTTACAAAACAGGACAAGTACTCACTTGGGCTGAAAAAGCTGAACTCGACCTCGTAGAAATTACCCCGAATGCCGTTCCGCCGGTTTGTCGCATCGTTGACTACAGCAAATTCCTTTATCAGAAAAAGAAGAGGGAAAAAGAAATCAAATCCAACACTGTTAAGACCGTTATCAAGGAAATTCGTTTCACCGCTGAAACGGGTGATCACGATTTAGAATTTAAAGTGCGCCATGCCACTGAGTTTTTGAAAGAAGGCTCTAAAGTGCGGGCGTATGTACAATTCAAGGGTCGCGGTATTACCTTTATTAATAGAGGTGAATTGCTTCTTTTAAAATTTATCCAAGCATTGGATGATTTTGGACAGCCCGAAGCACTCCCGAAAATGGAAGGCAAGAGAATGACAGTGATGCTGAATCCGAAAAAGAAAGGCAAATAAATATTCTTAGATTGGATCTAACATCTAAAGTCTATCACTCTAATATCTAATATAAAAGCAATGAGCGTTTTTTTTAATAAAACTGCTCATTGCTTTTTGTATTTAATAAGTAAAAAACTATCTTTGCACCTCAATTTTAAAAAGTTATTTATTATGCCTAAAATCAAGACAGTTTCCGGCGCAAAAAAGCGTTTTAAGGTCACCGGCAGCGGTAAGGTCAAGCATTTCAGCGCTAACCACCGTCACTTAATGCGTAAGAAATCAGCGAAAGCAAAAGGACGTACTGAAGGTACTTCTATCGTTGCTGTCGTGGATACACCACGCGTTAAAACAATGTTGGGTCTTAACAGCAACCACTAATTAATTGAAAATGGGGAATTGAAAATTGAAAATTAAGAGCTTTATGAGTGTATGATTTTTCAATTATCAATTTTCAATTTTCAATTTATAAAAAGTGCTTAGTAAAAATTATTTTTTTTAACGAGAAAACAGAACAAAAGAGCTTCATTTCAGTGAAAAATGAAGAGTGAAAAAGTGTCAAACAAAGTATAAAACTTTTCACTTTTCTTTCTTATTTTTTCACTCAAAAAAAGCCTCTGTTTTGTACTAAAAATTCAAAAATATGCCTCGTTCAGTCAATTCAGTTGCAGCTCGCAACAGAAAACGCAAAATTTTGAAAGCCGCACGCGGCTACTTTGGCGCTCGCTCAAAGGTATTTACCGTAGCGAAAAATGCCGTTGACCATGCTATGGCTTACGCCTATGTAGGCCGTAAATTGAAAAAACGCGCTTTCCGTCGGTTATGGATTGCCCGTATTAATGCGGGTGTTCGCCCATTGGGTTTGAGCTACTCCGTTTTTATGCACAAGTTGAAAACTGCTAAAATTGACCTTAATCGTAAGGTTTTAGCGGATTTAGCTTTGAATAACAACGCTGCTTTCGTAGCAGTTGTGAATAAAGTGAAGTAGATTACTTCGTTTCACTTGCCAATACAAAAAGGGAATTGACGTTATGTCAGTTCCCTTTTTTTTGTCTTGGTGCATGAAAAAAATAGTAATCTTGAAATTTTAGCTTTATTTTTACTTGCAATTATAAAAGCAAATTTCCTAAACTTTGTAACTCATCCAAAATGAAAAAATTAATTCTACTCTTGACATTTTTAGTCTTAGGGAATGTCGTATTTTCTCAACGTAAAATTGCTGTTGCATCAAGCGGCGGTGTGGATAAATATCGTCAGGGAGCTTTTGAATCTAAGCTCAATGAGCCGGATTTTAAATCCAATGTAAGAGGCAATCGCTATTTTCATGAAGATTATAATGAAGGAGAAGTCATCACAAGAGATAATCATCGCTATACCACCGAAATGAAATATAAATTTGATGAATACAAAAATGCCATTCAAATAAAAGCAGTTAATAATAATAAAGAGCTTATGCTTTTTAATAATAATATTGATACTTTCCGACTCTTTGTGAGTAACAGGATTATCACTTATATCAAAGCTGAAGTGCCTGAAGAAAACGATTTGCATAAACTTTATCAAGTGATTCATTGGGGTACGAATGTCAAATTGATTAAAATGCCTCGTAAAAAGATTGTTAAAGTGACTAATTCAGATGTTTTTAGTTCTGGCGAAACCTACGACCAATTTGAAAATCAAGATTGGTATTATTTGAAAACCAATGATAAAGCATTTCAGAAAATTAAAATCTCAAAAAAAGGATTGTTCGAAGCCATGCCTGAAAAAAAACGATTACTGACCAAGCTCTTCGATATCCCTCAGTATAAAGGCGAATTGACCGATGTAAAATTGGAAAAATTGATTCAAGAGATTGAAGCCCCCCAACCCCCAAAGGGGGAGTGATTGCTGAAATTTTCTATGAAGTCGTAAAAGAATCATTCTTATCCGTTAAAATTTTAGTAGCTTTACCTTTATTCCAAAGGTAAAGCTACTATGATTCACTATGAAAAATCTAGAACTCGCTCGATTATTTTACATTGAAATATTGAAAAATCATCCGTCAGGAATGCCACCTGATGATGAGCATATTCAAGTACTTTATCGCCTGCTTCACACCGTTTTTTTTAACGTCACCGCGCAAGAGAAAATACAGTTTACCACGTTTTTCTCTCGCATGGCTTTTGCTTTTCAAAAATATCAAGTCCCACCAAAACGACAATTTTTTATTCATCAATTTAGGAAGAGCTCGCAAAAAGTTGATAATGAAAGAGATACGCAGTTGATTTATCAGTTAGGTGTGAAGGCTCTGACGGATGCAGTGAAAATATTTTATGAGGAAGACCCCTCAGTAGAAATTATAAAAATACTGCCGCCGAGTGATTTTTATAAATATACCCCTGCCGAGATTAAAAAGAAAACACCATTTCTAAGGGTTGTTTTATTGAAAGATGATGCAGCTAAAGAACAATTTATCGGTATTGATGAAGAGAGTTTGGAGGAGGTGCGGGTGCAATATAATTTGGCTGAGCGCAATGAAAATTTTAGGCGTTCGGTTGCTGTTTTGAAGCATTATTTTACCTTTCCTGTTACGGTACATTTGCTCGAAAATGAGGTAGATACTGAGGGGGTGCTGCGTCCGAGAGCGTTTGTGATTGAGCCCGATCATTTGATAGATGTCACCGCTATTGCCGAATGTTTTCGGAAAGAAGGGACTGAACCCTTGCTTTATTTGCTCAAAAAATTCATGCCCTATGAAGCCACTACCAGCATCATGAAAGGGAATATTGCCAATTTTTTCCTCGATGAATTGATTGCCAATTCTGACGCTACATTTCAAGATACCATACGTAAAACGTTCAGAATCAATCCATTAGCTTTTTGTCTTTATGATGATAAGCAATTTAGAGAAGTAGTTGACGCTTCGCAAGGGCATTTTATTAACATCAAACGCATGGTGACTGAGGGGTTGCCCAAAGAAGGCATCGAGCGCGAAAATTGCTACCTTGAACCCTCTTTTTACGCGCCTAAATATGGTCTGCAAGGGCGACTCGATTTGTTTTATCAAAATCCGGAGAACAATAAATCGGCTATCGTGGAACTGAAAAGTGGTCAGCCTTTTAAGCCCAATGTGTATGGCATTTCCAATAATCATTTCACTCAAACCCTCTTGTACGACCTGCTTGTCAGCGCGGCTTTTGAAGGCAAAACGCAGCCTTTAAATTATATTTTATATTCTGTTTTAGAAAAAGACAATCTCAAATATGCTCCCTCAGTAAGGGCGCAACAATACGAAGCTTTGAATGTGCGGAATCAAATATTGGCTTTAGAACAGTCTTTGATAAATTTGAATAAAACGCCATTTAATGAAAATAATATTTATAAACGATTGATTGACAATCTTTTAAAAACAGCGACGGGTTTTGAAAAACGCGACATTGAGTTATTTGATAAGACATTCAATAACATGTCAGATTTGGAAAGGGAGTATTTTATGGCGTTCAGTTCATTCATTGCTCGCGAACATCAGTTGGCAAAAGTAGGGGTGGAAGGTGTTGAAAATGCGAATGGGGTAGCGTCGCTGTGGCTCAATGATTTGAAAGAAAAAGAAGAGAATTTTAATATTTTCAATGCTTTAAAATTAAAAATTAATAACAGCAAAGAGGAAGATGCGCTCATTGTTTTGGAAAAAACGGAACACACCAATCCTTTAGCCAATTTTAGGGTCGGGGATATTGTAGTGTTGTACCCTTCTGCAGCTTCTACAACTGCGAGTTGGGGACATGCGCCGATTTTGAAAAATCAGATTTTCAAATGCAGTTTGGTTGCCATTGAAAAAGAGGTGATTACGGTGCGTTTACGGTCTCGGCAGTTGAATCAGTATATTTTTGAAAACACTGCTTTTTGGAATGTTGAACATGACTTGTTGGATAGTGGTTTCAATGGTATGTATCGCGGGCTGCTTGAATTTATGCGGATTTCACAACGCAAACGGGATTTGCTTTTGACTTTAACGCCGCCTCAGCAAAATTTGGTTGAAGATTCCAACTTACCCGCTATTGATGCGATGACTGAAGAACAGAATTACATTTTCAATAAAATTATTCAATCCAAAGACTATTTTCTATTGTGGGGTCCACCGGGGACAGGAAAAACGAGTGTTATGCTCAAGCATTTAGTGGGTCATTATTGGATAAATACGAATGAAAATCTCTTGCTTTTAGCTTATACCAACCGAGCTGTTGATGAAATTTGTGAAGCCATAGAAAGCCTTGGCAATGGTGTGAAGGACGCTTATATCCGCATTGGCTCGCGTTATTCGACTGCCCCTCAGTATCAAGAGCAATTATTAGATGTTCGAATATCAGGTATTCCTACGCGGAAAGAATTGAAGGCGTTGATTCAAAAAAAGCGCATAGTGGTGGCAACGGTTTCGTCTATATCGGGCAAGCCTGAATTGATGCAACTTATTCATTTTCAACGAGTTATCATTGATGAAGCCTCTCAGATATTAGAGCCGATGCTGGTTGGATTGCTCCCTCATTTTGAACATTTTACTTTGATTGGCGATCACAAACAATTACCAGCTGTTGTGACGCAAGGGGAGGACGAGTCAGTTGCAAGGGGTGAAAAATTGCCAGATATTGGTTTAAAAAATTTGCGCAATTCCCTGTTTGAAAGGCTCTATAAACGAGCCATTACTGAGGGGTGGCATTGGGCTTATGACGTACTGAGCCATCAAGGGCGTATGCATCAAGACATCATGGATTTTCCGAGTAAGCATTTTTATGAACAAAAATTGCGCATTTTACCCGACGGGATGAATCATTTTCAAGTGCAAAATATGATTTTTGCACCGCTGATATTGGGCTTAAAAGACAGCAATTTTGAAAGGATAATTAAAGAACGCCGCGTTATATTTATCAATACAGAGACGGATAAACGTAAAACTTTGAATAAAACGAATGAAAATGAAGCGCAAATGATTGGTGAATTGGTGCATCTTTTTAATAAAATTTATATTGAAAACGTTGAAGTCATGCACCCCCTCAGTATTGGTGTGATTACGCCTTATCGAGCGCAAATTGCTCAGATTCAATCAGTTATGCGAGGAAAAAATATAAATATAGATACCATCACTATTGATACAGTAGAACGCTATCAAGGTGGCGCACGCGATGTCATTTTGATTTCGCTTTGCACGAATGACATGTCGCAATTGTCTTCTTTAATTTCTTTATCTGAAGAAGGCGTAGATAGGAAGCTCAATGTAGCACTCACGCGGGCAAGGAAGCACTTGGTAGTGGTTGGGAATGTGGAAATACTGAGGGAGTCTGAAATATATAAATGGTTTATAGATGAATATTGTGTGAGTATAACTAATTGGTAATTAATGTTTTATAAAAAGAAAATTTTAATTACTTTATTCGTTAAAAGAATAAGCTGTTAACAATTAACATAATATTTATTTGCATATAAAATTATTTTTTTATATACAGTGTTTAAAATTAAAAATATTTAAAATAACATCAACTGTGTATTGTTGTTTTTTATAATAAGTACTATCTTTGTCTAGATGTTATAAAGAAACAACTAATGTTGTTATAATTATTAGATATTTACTATGATAATTTACACCTGTACAAGTTAACCGTAATTAATTTTATACTTTCTTTTGATGCTTCATTGAATATTTTTTTGTAACTAATTTTTTCATTCGTTAGTCTAGTTGATTTAATCACATTAAGAAAGCTGTACCGATTAGCTGACTGAATTATCATTTAATAATCTTAAAAAATTGTTATTCAGTAATCTCTTATCGGAGACTCCCATTAGCAACAACTATCAACATTTTATTTTATGTCATTGATTGTCAATGATATAACCGCTTTAGTTATTTAAATTATTGATAATCAATAATTTAAATAACTAAACTATTTTAATTCATTGGGTTGCCAATGATTCAAAGGTTTTTGTTAATGCCATTTTTAAACCATATTTTTTAATCCAAAACAGTTATTAATGTTATGAAAGTAAACTTGTTACTCCGAACCTGTTCTCGCTTTTTATTAAGCACTTCAATTTTATTATTGATTACTTTCACTGCCGCCACACACTCACTAAATGGGCAAACTTTGATAGGTCCGAGCGAATTGTTGGCAAATACTGAATCGTCGTACTATTTAAGCGACCCCTCAGTAACAGGCGATTGGGAAGTGAATGGTTCTGCTACAGTTTCGTCAAACTTGGTCAACCAAAACGCTATTAAAGTGAAGGCTAACAACTTCTGTGTTGGCAGATTTACAGTTATTGTAAAAATTGGCGATAAATATCTTTTTAAGGAAGTGAATATTATCAAGAATTTGCCACCGATATTTACATCGGGTGCAACGACTGCCACCCTTAGTTGTAATTCAACTTTGGAGGATTTTAATAAATACAAACCGACCGCCAAAGATATAGATGGCAATGCGGTTGATGTTGTCATGAAAGACATGATGCCAATGCAAATGGGTAGATGTCAATCGGTTGTTACTTGGGAAGCTACAGACAGATGTGGCAATAAGGCAACTTTTACTCAAACTATTGAGGTAGTAGGTAACACTCTCGATACAGAAGCACCTGTATTTGACCAAACTACTTTAGTTAAAACATTTTATGATTGCGATAAACTCCCTAAAACATTTCCAGTACCTAAAGCGACTGACAATTGTGTTAATCCTGTTATGGTAAAATTAGTGAGACGAGAGGTTTCGGAAAGGATTCGTTCGAGCATTGCTTGTATGTCCTATTTTGAGATTTTAACTTGGGAAGCCACTGACGTATGCGGCAATAAAAGACAAGCTAATCAAACTATTTGTGTTGTGGACAATGTGCCACCTGTGTTTGTCAGTAGTACACTGGCGCCTATTACTGTAAACCAATGTGGTTTTGATTATAATGTATATGCACCCAGAGCAACAGATAATTGCAGTAGCCCTGTCATGGTAATGGCTGTTAATCTTCAATCTACAATAATTGATCAATGCAGAAGAACTGTTGTAATTACATGGGAAGCTACAGATATGTGTGGCAATGCTACGAGAGCTAATCAAACTTTTAATATCATTGATCAAACACCTCCAAGAATTAATCTAGGCTTACCATTGCCTGACCTAACTTTTGAGTGTGATAAGATTCCTAAAAATTTGCCTCCTCCATCCGCAATGGATGATTGTGAAGGAAATGTTGATGTTGTTTTGGATAGCCGAAAAGTGATTGTCCCCGGCAACTGTAATGGTGTCATTGAATTGACATGGAAAGCTACGGATGTCTGTGGTAATATGTCTTTCGCTAAACAAAAAGTCAATATTTTTGATAGAACGCCCCCTGTTGTTGTATGCCCAGCTGCAATTGCTGTGTCATGTGCGTCACAAGTGCCTGCACCTAACACAGCAGCAGTTAATGCTACGGATAATTGTGATTTAAATGTATCAGTAGCTTTTGTAAATGATGTTATTTCTAATCAAACATGTGCGAATCGATTTACTATTACGCGGACTTATAGAGCAACGGATGCTTGTGGCAACACAGCCACTTGCACTCAGATTATAACAGTTAATGACCAAACAGCGCCGATAATTACTTGTCCGGCACCTTTGACAGTTTCATGTGCTAATTTAGTGCCTGTACCAAATCCGGCTTCAGTTGTGGCTTCAGATAATTGTGGCGGCGGTGTAATAGTTACCTTTGTTGGTGACGCTACTGTTGTAGGACAATGCGTGAATCAATTTACTATTACTCGTACTTATTTAGTAACAGATGCATGTGGTTTGACAGCTACTTGTATTCAAATTATTACAGTCAATGATCAAACGCCTCCAGTAATTACATGTCCTGCACCTGTGACAGTAGCTTGCGCAGGTGATGTACCTGCACCGAATATCAATGCAGTAGTAGCTATTGATGGTTGTGGTGGTATAGTAACTGTTATCTTTGTAGGCGATGTTATTGTTCCTGGAACATGTGCGAATCGCTTTACGATTAATCGTACATATAGAGCAACAGATATTTGTGGTAACTCAACTACCTGTATTCAAGTCATTACTGTAGCCGATAATATACCACCGACTCTTACATGCCCCGGACCTATAACAGTAATGTGTGCTAACAATGTACCGGCTCCAAATGTTGCATTGGTCATTGGAGTTTCTGATAATTGCCCGGGTGCAGTAACTGTAACGTTTGTTAGTGATGTAATTTCTAATCAAACATGTGCGAATCGTTTTACAATTACTCGGACTTATAGAGCGACAGACATATGCGGTAATTTTGCAAATTGTACACAAATTATTACTGTCAATGATCAAACACCACCGACGCTTACTTGTCCGGGACCAGTTACGGTTTCATGTGCTAGCCAAGTGCCGGCTATAAATACAGCATCGGTAACAGGTGTTAGTGATAATTGTGCCAATGGTCTTATAACTGTAGTACCTGCAGGGGATGTTATTTCTAATCAAACATGTGCGAATCGTTTTACAATTTCTCGGGCTTACAGAGCAACGGATGCTTGTGGCAATACAGCCACTTGTACTCAAATTATAACAGTTAATGATCAAACAGCGCCGATAATTACTTGTCCAGCACCTTTGACAGTTACAAGTGTTAATTTAGTACCTGTGCCAAATCCGGCTTCAGTTATGGCTTCTGATAACTGTGGCGGAATTGTTGTTGTGGCCCATATTGGGGATGTTACTGTTCCAGGCCCATGTGCTAATTGCTTTATTATTACTCGTACTTACATAGCAACAGACGTTTGTGGTAATACAGCGACTTGCACTCAGATAATTACTGTGATTGACATTAGTATTACTCCGGGTTTAAAATCTAAAAACATTTCAGAAGTTATTACAGCAAGGAATTTTGAAGTTTCCGCATTTCCAAATCCGACTACAGGTGATATCAATTTCAGTATTACAACACCTACAAAAGGTAATTTAAGATTGCAATTATATGATGTCAGTGGAAAACAAATAGGTCTGATTCGAAGAAATGACTTAGAAGCTGGTTTTGAAAATCAAATTAAATACAATATCCCGGCTAATGTATCAAGTGGTCTAATATTCTATACCGTTACTGTTGGAGAAGAAGTGAAATCAGGCAAATTGATGTATATGAAAAATTAATGTTGATACGAAAGTTATAGTTGTTTAATAAGACGAGGATTTGGCTACAAAGCTAAGTCCTCGTTTGTTAGTAAATAATGCACTTTTCAATAAAAATACTGAGGGGATCATTTTTCAAAATAAAATTCGGCTGCTTTAGGTGTGAATTTTACATTCCGAACAAAATTAGGTTGTTGAGAGAGGACAATCGTGACAGTATTATTGGTAGCGTTGAGAGTCGCTCCTTTTAAATCGACTTCTGCTACGAAATTAGCCGCGTTCAATTGAGCATACTGACTGAGGGCTACAGTGCAATCCAATTTGATTTTATTCGGAAAAATTTTCAGTTGTTGTGGTGCATTTTTGACAATAATGGGGATAAACATAGATTTTTCAGTGAACTGCTCTGCAAATATAGTTGCCTCCGTTTCCAGGATATCGTACCGTAAAACGGGGTGGGGCAGCAGTCTTAGTTTTTGAACCTTTTTTTCTTTCAAATTAAAAACCGATAAGGTATCGGTTCGAATGGCTCTCACTTTATCAATAAAAGATTTGGGTCCAAAAATGGTCACCACTGAGGGGTTCAATTGAATTTCCTCTGCAAAATCAAACCCGTTTTCAAAGTGAATATTGGTCAACACCTCTATTTTTACTTGTTTTGAAAAGGCCTCTTCTATTTCTAAACTTACAACATCAGGATTGATACTAACCACTTCCGAAGATGTATTTTGCATAAATGCATTGCGCAAAGAAAATATTTGAATACTGTCTGAAGTCAGTTCAAGCCTGATTTTATTTTCAGAACGCCCTGAGAGAATATCCCAACCCGTACCACGCACAGTTACGAGCGCATACTGAGGGGGTACGTTGCTGAGGGTTTTACCAGCTGGCAAATTGTATTCAATTTTGAGGGGAATATTTTTAGTGAAAGACGTTGAAAGTTTATTCAAAATCCAAAAACAAAGAGCTATGCCGATGCAAGTCATCAGCACAGCTCTATCACGTGTCCAAAACAGTCGAATTTTATCCGTTGGTTTCATCTTTAATGCTTGATGCAAAAGATTCGGTCATCTCTTTCGAAATTGAGCTTTTAGTTACGCGGACAAAAACAGCATTTGCTATTTGTAACGTGACGACTTGCCCTTCGATTTTGTTGATTTTACCAATCATTCCGCTCGCTGTTACTACCTCTTTTCCTTTTTCAAGAGAATCTGCAAAGGCATTTTGCTGTTTTTGCCGCTGCTGTTGTGGGCGTATCATGAAAAAATAAAATACAACAATAATCATCAAAATCGGAAGCATCCCTGTAAGTGAGCCTAATCCGCCATCTAAAAAAATAGTACCCATAGTTTTTTAATTTAAAATTTAAAAAATAAATTTGGTTGAAAGGAAATTAGATAAATCTTCATTGATAATCTCATTCAAAAGTGCCTTATTTTCAAGTGTTTGCTTGGTGGCTACAATGGTGCGGATTGAAAAACTTCGCAAAGCATCAAAAACCGACAGCGTACCTTGCGCCGAGTCCTTCCTACCCGTGAATGGGAATGAATCAGGACCCCGCTGACATTGAGCATTGATATTCACTCTCGAAACTTGATTCACCAAATGGTCTATCAAATGAGCAATTTCATCAGCATCCGTTCCAAAAATAGACACTTGCTGCCCATGATTAGAATGAATTAAATATTCAATCGGCTCTTTCACATGATCAAAAGCCAAAACTGGAACGAGCGGTCCGAATTGCTCTTCCTCATACATCCGCATTTTTTCATTGACTGGATAAACGATAGCGGGTGTGACAAATGAATTACATTGGCTACCCCCCTCAGTATTAATCACTTTTGCGCCATATCCAACGGCTTCTTGAATCACATCTGTTAAATATTGCGGCTTTTCAGGCTCGGCTACGGGCGTAATGTTGACTCCTTTTTCCCACGGCATGCCCATTTTGAGAGCCGAAACGGCAGCACTCAATTTTTCTAAAAACATATCAGCAATACTCGAATGTACAAATACAATTTTCAAAGCCGTACACCGCTGACCATTGAATGAAAGCGAGCCAAGCAGCACCTCTTTTACCGCTGCATCCATATCAGCATTGCGTAGTACAATAGCAGCATTTTTAGCATCTAAACCCAAAACCGAGCGCAAACGATTCACTTTTGGATGCATTTTTTGCAATTTATCCGCCATTTTGCTTGAGCCAATCAGCGTTAAGCAATCCACTTTGCCCGATGTCATCAATGGTGGCACGACCGTACTCCCGCGACCATAAAGGAAATTAATAACCCCTTTAGGAAAACATTTTTTATAAGCTTCTTGAAAAATATTATGCAATAAAATACCTTGACGCGGCGGCTTAAACATGACCACATTGCCCATTATCAAAGCTGGAATCAACATCGTATAAGTTTCGTTCAAAGGATAATTAAAAGGACCCATACACAACACCACGCCCAATGGCGAACGGCGAATCTGACCAATAATACCCTGCTCAATCTTAAATCCACTGCTATCACGATCCAATTTTTTCAATTCATCTATCGTTGCATAGATATATTCTACCGTTCTGTCAAATTCCTTTTCAGCATCGGGCAGGCTTTTACCGATTTCCCACATCAAAAGTTTGACGACTTGAGGGCGGTACGTTATCATCATTTTTGTAAACTCCTCTACACATTTGATGCGGTCTTCTACCCCCATCGTGGGCCATTTTCCACGCCCCGAATCGTAGGCTTTTTGAGCTGATTCGAGTGCTTCAAGGGCTTCGGTTTCGCCAATTAGTGGATAACTACCCAGCAATTTCGGCTTCAATTCATTGCCTTCGCGTATAAAAATGGGTGAATAAACCTCTTGCACGAGACCCTCCCAATGCACGATTTTACCATCCAAAAGGTAATCGCGTTGATGAATCGGGGTGGTAATATCCCATTCTTTTGGCACATCTTCTGCTGTAGGGAAAAGGTTTTTAAGTTTTTCAGAAACGTCCATAATGCATTGATATTTAATTGGTTATATATTTTATTTAGCGCTCACTTTTCACTTTTTTCAAAGTTACGACCCCCCTCAGTATAAGCTCCGTTTCGGCAGGAAAAGTATTCGCAATAATCGTTATTTTTTTGATTTGAGCATCTTGCTTACCCTCAGTATTAAACGTCACATTTATCTTATCACTCGCGCCAGGTACAATAGGGCTATGATTCCATTCAGGCACCGTGCAGCCACAGGTGGTGCGCACATCCGAAATCAAAAGCGGTTGGTTGCCCGCGTTTTTAAATGCAAAACTATGTTTCACGATTGTCCCCTCAGTCACTTCACCAAAAACGAAGGCAGATTCATCTAAAACTATCTTCGGAATATTGAGCGTATCCAAGGGTTTGTCTGCGCTTATAGGCATCCGCACAATGTCGGCATTACTCGTTTTATTATCGAGGCGCACCTCTTTCAAACCATTGTCTTTTTTATCCTCATTCTGTTTACAAGCATAAAAAGCGGAGACCAATAATAATAAGGTGACAATTTTTCTCATTTTATTAAATATTTGATGAACGCAAAGGTAATTTTTTATAAGGTTTTTAAAGGAAAAAAGAATAAATAATGACATCAACGTTAGTCAATAGATATTGGATGTTAAAAATACTAAACGAAAAAAAAGCGCCTCGACATTATCGAGACGCTTTTTAGCATGAAAAAAGGGTATTAATTAAAATAAAAAATCAAGCAGCAGGTTTGAGATTTAAAATTTCCTCAAACTGTATTTCATTCATATTCAAATAGTTATCATCATTTAGTAACTGAATAACAAAATGGGCGTTATCTGCATGTAGCGATAATTTCATTTTCTCTAACAGGTAAATGGAACGGCTTAATTTTTCAAAATGTTGAAAAAGTAGCTCGTTGACACTATTGTCGATGTATAAATCAGACATAGAAGGAAGGCTTGCACTCGAATCGGTACGATGAGTGCCTTCGACTTTCACAGTTCTGAATTTTTCTAAAATCCGGCGTGTTTTTAATTCGATAAAATCAATTTTTGAATCAATAATACCGTACACGTAATCCAAAATCGGCATTTTCTCTCCCCACAGAGTACCGAATTGAGGCTTTGCAATGAGACCGTTCATGCTAATGTGTTTTTAATAGTTTAAATAAATGAACCAGTCTTGGTTTTCTCATAAAGCACATGTAAGATGTCGTTTTTACGAATAAAAGTTAAAGGCTGCTGAAAAATCAACATTTAACGATAAAAATTCAGGATAAAAACAGAGTTCAACTCAGCGCTGAGAATATATAAGTTTTCATCAAAATAAAAGCAATAACAATAATAATAGTATGT
>JAYTON010000085.1:0-8092 GCA_043747725.1 Saprospiraceae bacterium | reverse complement strand
TGTCCAAAATTCGAGGAGCTTCGTAGAAAAGCCAATCACTAAAAAATTAATTTCTCCATCATTGGTTGCTAATTTATGTCCCCTCAGTATTCCAGATATTTTGGAAGTGCTGAGGGGCTTTTTTATATGGTTATTCGTGGATTGTATTCGTGAATTGTTATTGGTTGTCATTATTGGATAACGAATAACCAATAATAGCATTATGCCCGTTTTGCTTTTTCCCAAACGACTGATTGGCTGCCTTTAACAAGCCTTATAAAGCCTCTATAAACAGAGTAATTCATGATACAAAAATAGTAGGGGATATAAAACATTTTCACTTTTAGTTTAAACTGTTCACATGCCCAACCTAAAGCGGAAAGCGTATAAAATACCATTTGGCAGCCAAAAATAAAAGTATAAAACGCGCTTGTTTTTGCTAAATAAATATTAATGATAAAGATAATGGGTAAAGCAATAGGTGCTATTGTCCATCTTAAAACACGGTGAGACACATATTGGAAAGTTAAAATACCATGTTTAAAAGGATTAAGCAAATCTCTCAAACGCCAAATCGCTTGCAATCCCCCTGCTGAAATACGTATTTTTCGCTTCAATTCCTCTCTTACATCAGCCGAATGACCTTCAACAGCATAAGCATCCGGTTCATAAATTACTTTAAAACCTTTTTGAGCAACCCGTAAAGTCATGACAAAATCTTCAATCAAAGTATCTTTTTCAACAGGCATAAAAAGCTCCGTTCTCATAGAAAATAATTCACCCGCTGCGCCAACAACACTGTACAACTCTGAATCCCATTTTTTTAACAATGATTCATATTTCCAATAAAATCCCTCGCCAGCGCCACTTGCTTCGCCGCTCATCAGTACACGCTTTTCACCTGCGACGGCTCCTACTGAGGGGTCTGAGTAATGCCTGATTATATTTCTGATAGCGTCTTTATTGAGGTCAGTATTTGCATCTGTAAAAATAACAATAGGCGTTTTCACGAAAGGCATCACGCGCTCTACAGCTGCTATTTTACCACGCCTTTCAGGGTAATGGAATAATTCAACGTGATGACCCCTCAGTACTGAACCCGTATTTGGGCTATTTTGTAGCAAATTATTTTGATACGCTCTAATTTTATCTAGAGTGGAATCCGTTGAGCCGTCAGTTACAAAAAAGAAGAAAATTTTTTCTTTAGGGTAATCCAAGGCGAAAGAGTTTCTAATTTTTTCGTCAATCCAAGCTTCTTCATTGAAAGCAGCTACTAAAAATGTGACCGATGGTAGGGAATCGTCGTCTAAATGCGCAAATGTTTTGTTTAACTTTGAGGAAAAGGATCTTTTAATTTTTATTAAAAAAAATAATAAAATTCCATAACCGAAATAGCTATAAAAAACACCAAAAAGAAAAAGCCAAAAAAGAAATTCAAATGTCATATTTAAAAAATTATAAGTTTTCTTGAAAATTTGAAAAAAGGGTTTAAAGTTTAGAGTGTAACACACAATACGGTAAAAGTTAAAAAAAGTGTCGAAAAATAATAAAAATACTCTTATAAATAAGATTGTAAAAATAATTTAAATTTTAGCGCTAAAAAATAAAATTCGTGACATCAAAAAAATAAATTTTAACAAATATTCATTTTATATTTTTTAAAATAAAATGCTTGCAAAAGCAAAAACAAATGAAAAAATAAATGGATTTTTATTGAAATAAAGAATATAATGCTGATTTCAGGGAACAGAATATATATTTTAAAAATTTTTTTATTTAAAATATATCAATATTTACTACATAGTTTTATAATGGCTACTTAGAAAATGAAATTAAATTCGATAAAATACAAAAAAATGTGACTCGTTTTCGGATTTTTCATTTGACAATTGGATAAAAGAGAATATCTTTGTAAGAGGATAGCAGGTCAAAAAAACCACTAACCTAAATACTTCCAATATTCCAATTAAAGCACCTTGCATATTCGATTTTTTTGACAACATACTATTTAAATTACAATTAAATCAAACTTATAACAAACTTATAAATATTAAATTTTCCTATTGAGCATGTCATTTTCATTTCAATGCCTATTTTTTCTCCTGAGGCAATTAATGTAGTGACTTGTATATTAAATAATTAAGCTTTTTGTGATAACATTTTACATGTTGTTGTTCAATGGCATGTATATTTTTTTACAAACACAACTATTATAACAAGCGCGATGAATACACAGAGTACGCAGAATTTACAAAAAGCAAACATCCTTATTATCGACGACCATGACGCCGTTCGTCTTCTGTTGGGTCTAACTCTTAAAAAAAGGTTTGACGTCATTACCAAAAAAGATGGTATAGAAGGTATGGCTTGGCTGTCAGCAGGTAATATTCCTGACTTGATTATGCTCGATATGCAAATGCCACGTCTCAATGGTATTGAATTTCTCAAACAAATTCGCACAAGCGGGATGTTTAGAGATATCCCTGTCATTTTAGTTTCAGCCAATGAAAATGAATATGAAATAACTCAGTCATTTGGTTTGGGAATCGTCGATTTTATTCGCAAACCTTTCAATCCAATAAAGCTGAAGGAAAAAGTAGATAATATTTTAAATAAAAAAACAAATAACATATTTCATTGTTAAACTTATAAGCAAACATTTTATAATCTTTAACAAGACACACGCAAACAAACTTACTATGACCCAAACATTACCTACTCTCGCTCTTCGTAGAACAAAAGAGCTTTTAGTTTTAAATATTTCTAATTGTACGTCCGAGTTTGTAGCCTCGTTGACGCAATACAACATTGATGCCTTTGACGGTGTTCATGCTTATCGCCAGTTAGTAAAACTTCAGACAGTATCAAAACAGTCGGATGTTCCTTACGCTATTATCTGCGATTATCCTGCTTTAGCTAAAAATGATTTTGCATTTGTTAGGGCTTTCAGAAAAAATCTCCTCACAGCTCACATTCCTATCATCGCCATTGCTGCGCAAAAGGATATGATTGATCCTATGGCACTTAGATATGGTATTGATGATTGTTATATTCAGCCTGTGGATAGCCGCGATATTTGTGAACGGATTGAATTCCTTCGCAAGCATAAATCGACAATGAATAATATGAATGTCAATGAGACAGACACGCTTAAAGTGCCAGTTTCGCCTTTCAAAAGAATAATTGATGTTTTTATAGCTTGCTTTTGTATCTTTTTAGCCAGCCCTATTCTCATTCTAACGGCTCTTTTGATTCGTTTGGAATCTCGAGGTCCCGTTATTTATCGCTCAAAACGCAGCGGAACGGGCTACATGGTTTTTGATTTCCTTAAATTTCGCTCTATGTATGCTGATTCAGATACTCGCTTAGCCGAAATTCAACATATGAATCAATACAGCGATTGTACATTTATGAAAGTAAAAAATGATCCAAGGATTACAAGAGTCGGACGGTTTATTAGAAAAACAAGTATCGACGAACTGCCTCAATTGTTCAATGTACTGAGGGGTGACATGTCTATTGTCGGCAATCGACCATTGCCACTTTATGAGGCAGAACTACTCACCAAAGAAGATTGGGCTTATCGTTTTATCGCACCTGCTGGCATCACAGGATTGTGGCAAGTAACCAAACGCGGTAACGACAATATGTCATCTGAAGAGCGTATAGGATTAGATATTGATTATGCCAAAAGAAATTCTTTTTGGTTTGATTTGAAAATTTTGTTTAAAACGCCTTTCTCTCTCATTCAAAAAGAAAACGTTTAGTCACAGGGAAATATTCACTAAATCAAAACGACATGGTGACAAGTCATGAACTTGCCACCTTTTTAATGCATATTTTGGAAGAAAACTTACCTTTGCAAGCGAAAACCGATTCAACTTTGAGAAATCAACCATTTATATCCATCATAACAGTAAATTACAACGGCTTGGATTTAACTGTTGAATTACTTGATTCCATCAGACAACTTTCCTATAAAAACGTCGAAATTTTCGTCGTTGACAATGCTTCAAAAGTCAACCCTCAATCTTTTTTTAATGACCAATATCCTGAGGTAAAATATATTCGGTCTGAGAAAAATTTAGGCTTTGCAGGAGGGAATAACTTGGCGGTTAAAGAAGCGAAGGGTGATTTTTTGTTTTTCATCAATAACGACGCTGAAATGACTGAGGGGTGTTTAGAAAAACTTGTCGAATTATTTCAAAGCCATCCAAAATTAGGCATCGCTTCTCCCCTACTCTGCTATTTTAATGACAATACTAAAGAAAATCCTGACTTGATTCAATATGCAGGCTCAACGCATTTGCATCCAATGACTGCTCGTAATCTGACAATTGGTGAAAAAGAAATTAACAATGGACAGTATAATAAACCTCGACCCACCGCATATGCACACGGTGCAGCTATGATAGTGAAAAGAGAAGTCATTGATAATGTTGGCGTTATGTTTGAAGATTTTTTTTTATATTATGAAGAACTCGATTGGTGTGAACGCATTCGGCGGGCAGGTTATGAGATTTGGATAGAACCCCGGGCAAAGATTTATCATAAAGAATCTGTAACAGTAGGTGCTATGTCTCCGTTGAAAACATATTACCTTAATCGCAACCGAATATATTTCGTGCGGCGTAATTTTTCAGGTTTAAATTTATTACTTTTCAGTTTATTTCTCATATTTTTCACCATTCCAAAAAATTTAGGGGTGCTTTTACTGAGGGGTCAATTTCAACATGCCAAAGTATTTATCAAAGCCATTGTTTGGAATATAACAAATGTATAGCGGAACTCCAGTTCCGCATTGAAGTAACGCGGCACTTAAATTCCGCACTCAATACAATCAAAATTATGCGGAACTGGAGTTCCGCTATACATTAATTCGGAACTGGAGTTCCGCTATACATTTAAAAATGACAATTTTGACATACATATTCTACACCATATTTTCAATACTCATATTTTTCCTCATTTTTCCTTTCATCACCGTCTTATTAAGTTTTTTAAAAAAAGAAAAAACGCCTAAGATACTGAGGGGGGGTAAAAAATCAGAAAAATACGATTACGCTAACATCATCACCGCATATCGCAATGTGGAGATAGCGAAGCCTTTGATTCAATCGTTGCTCATGCAGACGCATCAGAATCATCATATTTATCTTTTAGCAGACAATTGCGACATATCCGATTGGGATATTCAACATGAAAAACTGACAGTTTTGAATCCGCAACCTGCCTTGAATTTGAAGGTGAAATCCATCATTTATGCTACAGAACGCTTTGTTAGAAAGCCTGATTATACGGTTATTTGGGATGCTGACAATCTGGCTCACCCCCAATTTTTGGAGTATATTAACGAATACGCCCTCGCCGGTTTCAAAGCCATTCAGGGGCAACGGACAGCTAAAAATTTGGATACGACCATTGCCGCAGCAGATGCCTTGGGCGAATTCTATAAAAATTATGTGGAACGGGAGGTACCTCCACTTTTAGGCAGTTCATCAGTCATTTCAGGGAGCGGCATGGCGATTGAACAAAATTTGTATGAATCCTATTTGTGTGGAGAAGAGATAACTCAAGGAAAAAAACTTTGGAAAAAAATGATGCAAGAGGATAAAATCCTACAAAATCACATCATAAAACAGAGCGAACGCATTGTTTATGCTAAGGATGCCCTTTGTTATGATGAAAAAATAAGTGAAGTATCAGACATCGAAACGCAACGCAGCCGTTGGTTATTTTCCTATTTTCAGAATTTGAAGAACACAACGGGCTTTGTACTGAGGGGTCTATTCACTTTCAATTGGAATACATTATTCTTCGGATTGGTAACTGTTGCCCCGCCTTTGTTTATTTTATTGGGCTTATCAGGCTTGTTTTTTATCGTAAGTCTTTTCATTAATTTAAAAATCAGCTTGGCTTTTCTTTTAGGAATAACGATTTTTATTAGTACTATTTTTTGGACTTTGTACCTCTCCAACGTGCCGCCTCAAGTTTGGTTAGCCGTAGAAGCCATGCCTTTATTCATTTTAAAACAAATCAAGGCATTGTTTAAAATGACCAATCCGAATAAAAATTTCAAACATTCGGAGCATAAAATTAAAGTATCTATTGATGATGTTTTGAAAGATAAATAATGATTTCGATGAAACGATTTTTTCATATTTCCTTATTTTTCAACTTTTTATGCATTATAAGTATCACTTATGCATTAGTCAAAATCGGTAGCCCAAGCTATATATTTTACTTGATAAAAAATAAAGGGCAAGGCGTTGTTTCATTAAAAAAACATAAAACAAGTCACTTGAAAACATTACCCATCATTGAAGGGCGAATCATCATGTTGGGCAACAGTATCACAGCCGAATGCGAATGGGCTGAATTATTAGAAAATCCTAATGTTCTCAATCGGGGTGTGATTGGCGATGGCACAACAGATATTTTGAATCGCTTAGACGATGTAATTGCAATGAAGCCCAAAAAGATTTTTCTACTCATCGGCGTGAATGACTTGCTATACCTACCCCTCAGTACAATTACTGAAAATTATGAGAAAATAGTCAATCGCCTACTTCTTGAATCACCTAACACACAGCTTTATTTAGAAAGTGTTTTGCCTATCCACAACAGTTTTCGTCGAAACGACATGAAAAATGAAGATATTGATATATTAAATAAAAACATTGAGCAAATAGCTCAAAAGCGGAGCTTGACCTATATAAATTTGAATGAAAAGTTTAAATCCATACTTGTCACAGCGAGCGGAGAATTGTCATTGCGAGATACGAAGCAAACTGAGGAGGGACTTAATCCTGAATATTCAA
The DNA here is from genome assembly GCA_043747725.1 of Saprospiraceae bacterium. Taxonomy (GTDB): domain Bacteria; phylum Bacteroidota; class Bacteroidia; order Chitinophagales; family Saprospiraceae; genus JAAFJT01. Next base: position 1,292 of record JAYTON010000085.1, on the reverse strand, counting down.
TAGACGGTATTCATTTGAACGGGAAAGGGTATTTACTTTTCAAAGACATTATTTCACCATACATAAATAATTGATTTTCAATAAGATAGCTAATCATTGACACTAAATCGACAATCGACATATGGTTTTTAATAGCATTGTTTTTTTAATTTTTATTCTAATTTTTTTTCCAACCTATTGGTTGTTGAAAGGTCGTGCACGTATGTGGCTGTGCTTAGTGGCGAGTTATATTTTTTATGGTTGGTGGGATTGGCGGTTTTTGGGTATCGTGATGTTTACGACTACGCTCGATTATTGGCTGGGTGTTTTCATTAATGACGCAGAAAACGATTCAAAAAGAAAGCGTTTAGTTATCATCTCCGTTATCTCAAATCTCGGATTTTTAGGTTTTTTCAAATATTTTAATTTCTTTGCGGATAGTTTTGTCAAAGTGCTACATGCTGTTGGATTTCAAGAAAGTTGGAATACTTTGCATATTATTTTGCCTATCGGTATTTCTTTTTACACCTTTCAATCCATGAGTTATACAATAGATGTGTATAGAAAAGAGATAAAAGCCGAGCGCAATTTTTTCCTTTATGCCACTTTCGTTTCTTTTTTCCCACAACTTGTGGCGGGACCCATTGTCCGAGCAAGACAATTTTTACCGCAATTTCAAGGAGGTGATAGAGTGTTTTCATGGGTGCGTTTTACTGAGGGGTTGGCTCAAGTGCTTTGGGGTTTCTTCAAAAAAGTGGCGATTGCGGATTCAATAGCGCCATTTGTTGACCAAATATTCGCTTTCCCAGGCAATTTCAGTTCTCTGAGTTGTTTAATAGGCGTCATTTTGTATTCATTTCAAATATATTGTGATTTTTCAGGTTACTCCAATATTGCCTGTGGTTTGGCAGAAATGCTGGGTTTTAATTTCCCTTGGAATTTCCGTACGCCCTATTTTTCTAAAAACTTCTCAGAGTTTTGGACACGTTGGCATATTTCACTCTCTTCGTGGTTGCGCGATTATCTCTACATTTCGTTGGGCGGTAATAGAGGTGGTAAGTATATGACTTATCGGAATAATATGCTCACAATGGTCATTGGCGGCTTATGGCATGGAGCGAATTGGACGTTTGTTTTTTGGGGATTTTTACACGGTTTGTACCTCATCATTCAACGCATAGCTGGACCCATTTTAGGCAAATTTGAAAATTTCATCAAGATGCCAAAATGGTTACAAATGGCTTTTGACGTAGGAATTGTCTATTTTTTCACGTGTTTTGCTTGGATTTTCTTTAGGGCTAAGGATTTTTCAA
>JAYTON010000084.1:0-9490 GCA_043747725.1 Saprospiraceae bacterium | reverse complement strand
CACTTTTTCAGAGTGATATTTTTGCTTTGAAAAATTTAGATGCCTCTGTAAAATGGACCGGGTTGGAGGCAATTACTGGATTTTTAATGCTTTTTAATGTGTTTTTCTTTGTTTTTACATTGAAAAATGTAAAACTACTGAGGGGGGTAAGCCGTTTGTTTATAGCGACAGCCGTTTTCGTAAACCTTGCTTTATTCTTTTTTATCAACAATATTGAAGGCTATTCTCAAAATGCCGCCATCGAATTTTATACTCAAAAATCTCTTGAAGATTGTTATGTTACCACCTTCGGATATAAAAGCTACGCGCATTTATTTTATACTCAAAAACAAATTCCGACAAACCCCAAACATGCTAATGACGAGTGGTTACTGAGGGGGGCTGTAAATAAGCCGACTTATTGGGTAGCCAAATATTCTGCTAAAGCACAACTCGATACGGTTTCGACATTGCAATATTTATACGATAAAAACGGCTTCGTTTTTTATCAGCGAAAATAGATTTTATTTTATCACATAATTTGCCAACTTAGTATTCAAGGCATCTGTTTCAATTAATCCAATCCCTTTTGAAAACCAAAACATATTTTTACCGGCTTCTAATTCCTGTGCTGCAAAGACGTTAAAAATTTTCTGCTCAACCTGAGTGACTCCTGTGTAGATTTTGCCATTTAGAGTATGAGTCGTATCTTTTGCCATGATTTTGAAGTCAAATCGAGCAGTATATTTCAATGCTCCTGAATTGACAGGTATTGAAATCGACCAAGCAGTATTCACCGCCACATTATCTTTCAAATACATGAAATCACTGAGGGGGGTCGTCAATCCACCTGCGTACATGGGCGAAATGCCCGACACTTTATACTCGCCGCTTTGATAAATAAAATATGTGCGGTATTCATCTTTGGTATTTTGAACCCTTTTATAGATTTTTCCAAGAATAACAGTGTCTCCCAACACTGAATTGGTGTAGCTGCCGATGCTGCTGCTAAAACTAAAAGTAGAACCAATGCTATAAGGAGCATAATTGAGAAGTGTATTGACTGTAATATTAGAGTCAACTTTGTCTCTCTCACAAGCTGAAAGTATAAAAATGATGGATATTAGAAAAAAACAACTCGAGAATTTCATTGAAACAGATTTTAAAATGTTAAAAAAGGATAAATTGTACTGATTTGTATTCGTTTTAATATTCTTTTTAATGTCAAGAATAATGCCTTTTTTTTCAATCAATACTCTACCTTTGCTCATCCTTTTTATCTTTAATATTAAACTTAAATTTTTACACAAATGATTAAGAATCAATTATTTACGTTTGTTTTTATACTTTGCGCCGCTTTGATGGGATGTGGAAATGAGAATAAGGAGACTGAAACCAAACTCAATGAAGAAGTCATGGCTGTTCACAATGACATTATGCCGAAAATGGGGGAGGCGAGTCGATTGAAACGTCAATTGGCTTCTTTTAAACAAACTGTGCCAGACAAGAATGCTGCATTGAAGGATTCGCTGATCAATACTATTTTACTATTGGCAAAATCGGAAGATATGATGAGCGATTGGATGGCAAATTATAAATACCCGAATCCGACTGCCAAACATGAAGATTTAGTGATATACCTAAAGGCTCAAAAAGACAGCATCAAGCAAGTCAGTGATGCCATGTATATGAGCTTGGCGATAGCTAAAGGATTTTTGAAAGAGATGCCCGATTCTATAAAAGGCGTTGAAAAAAAATAGCCTAATTTATTGATTATCAATGTTTTATAAAAAATACCCGACTCATGAAATCTGTTATTCAAATTAACTATACTGTTTTTAAATCTCTTTTAAAAAGCAGTTCATTGCTTATTGTGCTCATTAATTTTGGCTTGTTTTCATGCAATTTTAGTGGTCAAAGCTCTGATAAATTACCGATTATTGGCGAGCGATTAGGCTTTATGCCCAATGGCGATACGCTCTATCCGACAGTTCCTTCTTTTTCTTTTATCAATCAAGATAGCCAGACCGTAACGAATAAGGATTTTGATAATAAAATATATGTCGTCGATTTCTTTTTTACGCATTGCCCGACTATTTGCCCGAAGGTAACTGCCAATATGTTGCGTATTTATGAGCGTTTCAAGGATTCTGCAAGCGTTTCGTTGCTTTCTCACTCGATTGATACCAAATATGATACTGTTGGAAGGCTTAAAGAATACGCCGATAGAATGGGCGTTAAAGCCCCGAAATGGCATTTTATTACAGGTAATCAAGATTCTATTTATCAAATTGCAGACAAATATTATTTGGTGATCCCCTCAGTAGATAAGTCGATTCCGGGCGGTTTTAACCATGATGGGCGCTTGGTTTTGGTGGATAAACAGAAGCGCGTACGCTCTTTTTGCGATGGCACTGATGAAAAAGATGTGGATAGATTTATGAAAGATATTGAGAATTTGTTGAGAGAATATTAGTTACAGGATATTGGTTGTTGGCTATTAGTTATACAAATAACTAATAACCAGCAACTAATAACTTACTTTGCTCTCTTCCCCTTATTATTTTTATAATCCTTAAAAATAAACTCCCCTAAGCCTTGTAAACTGCTGTAAAATGCCTTACCATTATTGGCTTTGGTGAATTCTTCTACAAAATTTTGTAGATATGGGTCGCGGGCAATCATAAAAGTAGTCACTGGGATTTGCAGTTTACGACATTGTGAGGCGAGCGAAAGCGTCCGCGTGAGAATTTGACGGTCTAATCCCCAAGAGTTTTTATAATAGTTTTTTCCTTTTTTTATACACGTTGGCTTGCCATCCGTAATCATAAAAATTTGCTTGTTCGGATTGCGGCGGCGTTTCAACAAATCCATCGCTAACTCCAAACCCGCTACAGTATTGGTGTGATAAGGTCCGACTTCTAAATAAGGCAAATCTTTGATTTCAATTTGCCAAGCATCGTCGCCGAAGACGATAATATCGAGTGTATCTTTTGGGTAGCGCGTTGTGATAAGTTCTGACAAAGCCATCGCCACTTTTTTCGCAGGTGTAATGCGGTCTTCACCATATAATATCATGGAGTGCGAAATATCAATCATCAAAACCGTACTCATTTGGCTTTGATAAAAAGTTTCATGCACTTCAATATCGTCGTTGGCGAGCTTAAAATCATCTAAACCATGATTGATTTGAGCATTTTTCATAGTATTGGTGACGGCAATATGGTCGAGCGGATCGCCAAATTCGTAAGGTTTGACATCAGAAGTGAACTCGTCGCCTCTGCCGCTGTAATCACTGCTGTGATTGCCGCGTTTGGTTTTTTTAATATCGCCAAAAATATCTTCAAGGGCTTTTTGACGCAAACCGATTTCCATTTTAGCAGTCAAACGGAAGCCACCCCCCTCAGTATTTTCAGGTTGAATAAAGCCTTTATCCTTCAAATCTTGAATAAAATCGCCAATACCATATTCAGGTGTGGTCAAATTATACTCTTTATCGAGTTGAGTGAGCCATGCTAATGCCTCCTGCACATCGCCCGATGTGTACATGAGGAGGTCTTGAAAAATTTTGAACAATCTTTCAAACGGCGAGCCTTCATTGTCGCCCGGGATATATTGAGAAAAACGATAACCTACATTTGCCATTCTTTGAATAGATATTAGATAATTAGACAGTAGATTTTTATACGATAGACAGTTAGAGAATTGATTAATACTAAACAAATCAACGAATTTTAAGTTTAAGGCATAAATGTCAAAGGTCTAATATCTAATATCTCACTATCTAATATCTTCCTAAAGAATTGCCAATTCTCTTTTAATATTATTACGGGCGGGGGTTTCTAAAACAGTTCTAAATTCATCCGTTTTGAAAATAACAGGTTTTTCTAAAATTGAATTTAAGACCTTTTTTCTACCCCGATTATAGAGAAAATTGGGATAAAGCGAATATTCAGCATTGATTTGTTGCGTATAAACATCATAAATCGTTTCATCAGATCCTAAAATAGAAAGGTCGAAATCAAGGAAAAAATCGAGGTCATTATCGCCATTGCTTTCATGCGTTTTGGTAGCCAATATGTAGTTCACAATTTTGTAAATCTTCGTAATTGGATAATCTATTTTCAATAAAAAAGTCTTTGCCATGTCTGCACTTCGCTCTTCATTATCGGTTTTCCAAGATTGATAAATGGCATCGTGGAACCAAATGGTGAGATAAACAACTTCTTCATCCATTAATTTATTTTTATGCGTTTCCCACAATTTCAATAAATTGATAATGTGTGTTAAATCATGATAAACACGCTTGTCTGAATTGTACGATTTCAACAACTCGTCAAAAGTGCTATTTATGAGCGCTATATCATTAGAATATTGAGACAGTTTTTTATAGAATATGATTCTGAGAAAATCGCTTTTCATAATGTCAATGTATATTACAACAATGCAATAATTTGGTATAATCAGGTCTATCAGCGACTGATTTATTGATGAAACTATCTTTTATTTCGCCATCCATAATCATAAAAGCACCGGGCATTTGAAAACTATCGCCTAAGTGGTTACCCATTTCATTACCAAATTTGGATTGTAGGGTAAAACCTCTGAACCATGATTGAAGCCCAAAAAGCTGAGTGAAAGTCCCTTTTATGAGTCCAAAAGCTGCATAAAAATGACAGGTTGGATCGCTGATATGTTGCACATTTAGCAGGTTGAATTTTTTGAAATAATCATCTGCTATTTTATTTTCCGCCATATGTACGAACACCAGTTCAATGCCTTGTTGTATAAACGTGGGATGTAGTTTTGACAAATCATTCATGGCTTCACGGCAAAATTGACAACCAAAATGTCTTAAAAAAACAGTTAAAACAGGTTTTTCCCTCGAAATATCGAGAATATTTTGACCTTTATCGGTGGTCATTTGGGCAAGTAATTCATTATCAACGAGTACCATCTAAATTGTAGTTTTATTTGAAACAATACTTATAAGAGAAGGTTTATTGAAAAATATTCCCTCCTGCCACGCTTCGCTCTCAGTCACAATTTTTATTGCTTTTTAGCTAATTTTTTAATACCCAACGGATTTTTCTGTTTCAACAATTCAAGAGCGCGACCAATCACGAGGTCATTATCATTCAAAATACCATAATAACCTTCATCACCATAAATCAATCGGGCTATTCGTGCTTTAAGTTGCTTGCGAATGGGTTCTCTAATACTGGATATTTCAGCGGATTGCCGTTGAACGCCTTGACGTTCAGTATATTTTATAAAGTCGTTGAAAGCAAAATCAGTGATGCGGAAATTGCGCTGATATTCCTGCCAATCTGTAAATCTAATATCTTTTCTGAACAAAGAGTAATATCGATAAGCATATTCGTGAATCCAAGGTTTGAGTTGGATAAAATAATCATTTTTGAAGACGGCTTCTATCGGTACAAAATAATCGGGTTGAATGCCGCCACCGCCATATACCAAACGACCACTGGCTGTATAAAAACGGGCTGAATCGGTTTGGTGGATACTGTCTGCATTAGTGAGTTCGCCGCGTTCAAACCTTTTATCATCCTCGTTTTGATATTGTTTTTTGGTTTTTTCTTTATAGGGTTTTTGAATACTTCTACCCGTTGGTGTGAAATACCGAGCCACTGTCAGCCGCAATTCCGACCCATCTTTCAGGGAGTACGGCTCTTGAACAAGTCCTTTTCCAAATGACCGCCGCCCGACAATGACGCCTCTATCCCAATCTTGCACAGCTCCAGCCACTATTTCACTGGCTGAAGCAGAGCCTTCATCTATCAAAATAGCCACTTTGCCCACTTCATAGCGGCTGCGTCCATTGGTTTTGTATTCGTTGCGGTGCACGGTGCGCCCTTTTGTGTAAACCAATAATTTATCTTTATCTTTAAAAAGTTGAGATAAAACATCCACCGCTTTATCCAAATAGCCGCCTGGATTTTGACGTAAGTCAATGATTAAATCCTTTTTGCCTTGCTTTTCAATCAATTTTTCTAAACCTAAAATGAATTCTTTAGTCGTATTAGCACTGAATCTACTGATTTTTATATAGCCAGTTTGGTCATCCAAGACGGTGGCAACATCTACAGAATGCACAGGCACTTTATCGCGCGTAACCGTAAAAACTTTAGGGCGACTTTCGTTATCCCTCAGTATGGAAAGCTTTAAAGTCGTTCCTTTTTTACCTCTCAGCTTATTATTAAGCCAGCGTTTATCTTTACCAACAGCTATGGAATCCCCAATGGTCAAAATTTTATCACCTGACATCAAACCGGCTGTAGCAGCAGGGCTATTACTGAGGGGGGTAATGATATTAATGGTATCATCAATAATAATAGTTTCTATTCCAACGCCTTCAAACTCGCCTTCAAGATCTTCACTCACATCTTTAATTGCATCCGCAGGAATATACACTGAGTGGGGGTCAAGCTCTTGTAAAAGATTGTTGATGGCTTTATCGACGAGGATTTTATCGCTGACGCCATCCACATATTTGGCATCTACGTAGCGCAAGATTTCTTCCATCCTGCCTTGTCCGAGAATTTCATCCGCTTCTGTTTTAGTATCCATCTCTTTGGGTGCAACTGTAACGAGGGGTTCATTTTTTAATTTTAAACCGACGACAATGCCAACGACTACCATAGTGGATAATAAAAGCGGTGTCCAAATATCCTTTTTGGTCAAATTATTTTCAGATGATTGTACAGTTTTTTCTGACATATTTATTTATATATTCAACCCTGCCACTGAGGATAGTCAATTCATAGTTTATAATTCATTATTTTCTTATGCAAAATTAGGAAAAAATAATGGAGAAAATATCTTTAACCCAATTTTGATTTTCATTCAATCTAATTTTGAATTGATATTGATAATAATTTCAATAATCCACCTTTTTTTTTAATTTTGTTGTAAAATAACCAAGATTTTATTGCCAATTTTTGAAAATTTAATAATATGCCTAAGTTACCAGATATAGATGAAGTGGATAAACAAATCCTTTCAATTTTGATGATTGACGCCAAAACGCCTTTTACGGATATTGCTAAAAACATTCACGTATCAGGTGGTACTGTACATGTGAGGATGCGTAAGATGGAACAATTAGGCATCGTAACGGGGGCAAGTTTGACTATAGATTACACTAAATTGGGCTACGATATCAGCGCATTTCTCGGCATTTATTTAGATAAAAGTTCTCTTTACGATGAAGTAGCCGATGAATTGAAAAAAATACCTGAAATCGTTGAGGCGCATTATACAACTGGACTTTATAGCATTTTTGCAAAAATAATATGCCGTGATACGTCTCATTTAAAAGAAGTTTTACACGATAAAATTCAAAAAATAGGCGGTATTCAACGCACCGAAACCTTTATTACCCTTCAAGAAAGCATTAATCGCCCGATTAAGATTGGTATCGAATAAAAGTTTGAACGTTCAGGGAACTTTCAAAGTTCCCAGAACGTAAAGTAAAGCAGAACTTAACTAATGACATATTTGTTAAGAAATCTTGTAATTTTGCACTGTCATTTACCCCCTCAGTATTTTCATCATTTATAATTCATCATTCATCATTTCGCATGTTATTACAACCTAAAGATTTATACGAAAAGTTAGAATTTGATAAAGTCATTGCTTTACTTGAAAAAGAGTGTTCGGGGGAGATGGGGCAGGTATATTTCCAAAATTTGTTGCCTGAAACAGATTTAAACAGCATTTCAAAAAAGCTGAAAGAGGTTAAAGAATTGAAATTATGCCTTGAAAAAAATGATAAATTCCCTTTCAATGCCTACTCCAATATAGAAGAAGATTTGCGATTTTTACAAATTGAAGGCTATGTTTTATCCATTGAAAGTCTTCAGCGTATCAATCGTATCTTATTGATTTTCAGGGATTTATACAAATTTTTCAACAATATTCGCCGAGAGATTTATCCTAATTTATATGCTATCATCAAAGACATTCTCTTTGATGACAACCTCAGCAAAGAGATTACCCGAGTCATCGACGACGAAGGCAATATAAAGGCTGATGCCTCGCCCGAACTGGTCCGCATTCGCAAAGCCATTCAATCCAAACAGCGTGAGTTGGATTTGGTTTATCGCCGCATTATTGGAGAATATCGTCAAAAAGGATGGTTGACTGATAATGCTGAAACGCTCCGAAATGGCCGCCGTGTGTTGTCTGTTCCTGTAGAGCATAAACGCAAAATTAGGGGCATTATCCATGACGAAAGTGCTACGGGGCGCACCGCTTTTATTGAACCAGAAGGGGCTATTGAAGTAAACAATGATGTGTTTGATTTTGAGCAAGATGAGAAGCAGGAAATCTATCGAATACTGAGGGCTATCTCAGAAAGATTGCGCCCATATATCCCACAACTTATTGAATACCAAGCCATTATAGTGCATTTTGATGTTGTATTGTCGAAGGCTCGACTGGCTTTGAAGATGAAAGCCGTTATGCCTCAAATAGTGAATGCACCGCATTTCGGCATTAAAAAAGGACGGCATCCTTTGTTGTATTTAAAAAATAAAGCGGCTTTAAAAGAGACCGTGCCTTTCAATCTTGAACTATTTAAAGGCAATCGCATTCTCTTAGTGAGTGGACCCAATGCAGGGGGTAAGTCAATTTTGATGAAATCCGTTGGTTTGTTGCAACTCATGCTTCAATCAGGCTTGCTTGTGCCGATGCATGAGCTGAGTGAAATGGGTATTTTTGAACGCTTTTTCGCCCATATTGGTGATTCTCAAAGCCTTGAAGATGACCTTTCGACCTATAGTTCGCATTTAGAAAACATGAAAAATTTCCTTAAAAAAGCGAATGACCAAACCTTGATTTTGATAGATGAATTTGGTAGCGGCACCGATCCTAAAATTGGAGGCGCTATTGCCGAGGCGATACTGAGGGGTTTGAATGAAAAGCAAGTATATGGCGTGGTGACGACGCATTATGGCAATCTAAAAATGTTCGCTTATCGGACTGAGGGGATAGTCAATGGCTGCATGAATTTTGATAAAGACAATTTGAAGCCCACTTATCAATTCACGGTTGGTCGCCCGGGTTCATCGTATGCTTTTGAAATGGCTAATAATGTCGGTTTGGATAAAGAAGTTTTACAATATGCTAAAAAACGCATTGGTGAAAATGAGCAAGCTGTTGATGAGCTTTTAGTCGATTTGCAGCGAGAAAAGCAGGAATATGATGAAAAACTTAAGGAAATAGCTGAAAAACAAACGCTTTTGGATAAACTCATCAAGCAATTTGATGAGCAAGTAAAAGATATTGAGTTCCGCCGTAAAAAACTCAAATTGGATGCTAAGGAATTTGAATTACAGAAAAATTCTCAAAGCAATCAAGAGGTTCAACGCCTCATAAAAGAGTTAAAGCAAAATAATCGTGTCGATAATGTCGATAAAGCGCGGGTTTTGCAAGCTCAAATTAGAACTGACCAAAGCCGTTTAGCCAATGAAGTCACGCAATTGAC
>JAYTON010000083.1:0-2065 GCA_043747725.1 Saprospiraceae bacterium | reverse complement strand
TTTTTTTTATTTTAATGATTTTTAAAAAACCTTTTTTACTTTTTTTTACGGCTCATGCTGACTTGCCTCATTTTGAAATATTTTGCATTTATGTTCTGCTCAATCTCCCGCCTTATATTTTAGAAAGTTTTTGGATTGTAGAAAACCGACCCCTCAGTATTTTGGCATATTCTGCTCTCTCTCATATTTTATTACCCCTCAGTATTATGCTCCCAATTTGGATGAGTTATAGTTTTGAGGTCAGCGTTTGGGGGATGGTCGTTGTTTCCATTATTCGATATAGTGTGTTGATAATCAATATTTTACAAAATGGTATTTTTGAAATAAATAGACTGTTAATCCAATCTTTCATGGTATTGTGCTTGCCCCTCATGGGTTATACTTTTTTAAGCGGCTTGGTAACAACGTTCAGCAATTGGATTGTGAATTGGTATTTTGAAGGTGATAAAACAGTGTTCGCTATTTTCAGATTTGGTGCGCGTGAGTTCCCTTTAGCATTGGCTTTAGCGACCGGCATGAGCAGTGCTATCGTGCCTACACTGGCTTCTACGAAATTAGAAAAAAAAGATTTTGCTGTATTGAAAAATAAAGCATTGAGGCTTTGGCACTTGCTTTTCCCTTTATCAATCGTTTTGATGCTGACTTCCCCATGGCTTTTTAAGACCGCTTTCAACAACGATTATTCAGCGAGTGCCGATATTTTTAATATTTATTTATTGCTGCTATTGAGCCGAGCATTGTTTCCTCAAAGCATTTTATTGGCTAAAAAGGAGACGGCTGTGATGTTGAAAATATCCATCGTAGAAACTGTAATAATTATCGTTTTGAGTTTCATTTTGATATTTCCAATGGGTTTAAAAGGTGTGGCGTGGGCAACCGTCATCGGCTTTTTAATAGAAAAAATATTGATGATTTTATTTCTAAAAAAACACTATCGCATTGATTTTCAAGATTATACAAATGTGAAAATTTATTTATTTTACTCAATTTTCTTAGTAGCAGCATACTTTTACAGTTGATGAAAACCTGCCTATCAACACATAAATTAGCAAATCTTCGAAAATTCGTAAAATTCGTGGTAAAATACACATAACAATAGCAAGCGAAACTGGAGTTTCGGGGTACGAAAATACCCCCTCAGTATATCAACACTGAGGGGGCATTTTTAGATGAATTCGTTAATCAATTTAATCTTGCGATACAGGCGCGCCGGGCGGCGTATCTTCATCGGTTTTATGTGCGGGTTTGAAATAAATGGCTTTACTGATTGACAAAAGCAGTCGCTCAATATTGGCAGGTTTGGGTATAAAATCAAACGCACCGCCTTGCATTACCTCCTCAATGACCTCATCATCAGCCAATCCTGATGAAAAAATGACAGGCACTTTTGAATCAATGTGTTGGAAATGTTCCAACATTTGCATGCCATCAATGTTGTCAAGATTGTAGTCGGTGATAACCACATCGTAGATTTTGTTAAGGAATCGCTCCAAGCCATCTATGCCATCATCGGCAACATCTACTAAGCAATCAAGCTTTTCAAGGACTGATTTGTACGCTTGTCTGGTTTCTCTCTCGTCGTCAATTACTAAGATTCGTGTCATAAGAAATTCTGGATTTTAATTGGTTTGTTTGTTCCTCAAAAAGAAAAAATATTTTGTTTCAGTTGTAAGGAATAGTCCAAATCCCGTGCCATAGACAACATATAGTAAAACATTATAGAACGAAAAAGGCGATTGGCAAAATTTAATTTGCCATCGCCTATGTTTTTTCTATCACTCATAATTGATTGATTTTCAAATAATTAAAGCACTTATGAGGCAGTACTTTTTCCAACACATCAAAACTATGCCTTATGCTTAAATTATAAGCCTTTGGGTATGGCTTCGATGAGCTTCTGTGTGTAGGCTTTTTGAGGGTGGTCGTAAATATCATCGGCTACGCCCATTTCTTCAATTTTTCCTTTGTTCATCACCACCATTCTGTCACTGATAAATTTGACCACCGACAAATCATGTGAAATGAAAATACAAGTAAAATCCATTTTCTGACGCAACTCAATCAG
>JAYTON010000082.1:0-9908 GCA_043747725.1 Saprospiraceae bacterium | reverse complement strand
CGCGAACGCATGAATATGGCTTTAATTGGAACAGGAGGCATTATTGATATTTTAGAGAGTCTAATATATATTTCCTACAAAATTAAAGAAAAATATATTACAAAACCTAATATTTTGTTAATGCCATTACCAATTACGCATAACTCATTATCTATTTATAATGAGGGGTGCATGCATCATTCATTTTTTATCATTTCATAACAGCTTGCATCATTGCAATCGACCGTTTCTGTTTCAAAAGTAGCATGTTGGATGTTTTCATGTTCTAATCCATGTCGAATGTGTTTTTTCAAATCGGCAATTTGCTCATCAGTCAGATTATCTTCTAAAATGAGATGAGCGGTGAGAGCATTTTGAGTGGTGCTGATAGCCCAAATATGGACGTGATGAATGTCTTTTATGCCTTTTTGTTGCTTAATTGTTTGTTGAATATGGTTAAAATCAATACCATGAGGTACGCCATCCATTGAGAGTCGAAGGCTATGACTAAGCAAACTCCAAGTGCTGAAAAGGATAGTAGCAGCTATTAAAAGGCTCAAAACGGGGTCAATCCAAGTCCAACCCGTATAAAAAATAACTATGCCACCTATTACTAAACCCACCGAAACGAGTGCATCCGACATTAAGTGCAGGTAAGCACTTTTCACGTTTAAATCGCTTTCTTTATTTTTCAAAAACATCAATGCAGTACCTGTATTAATCACAATTCCAATTGCAGCAACAATCGCAATGGTTGTACCCGATATGGGTTCAGGATTTAAAAAACGGTGAAGTGCTTCATAACCAATCGCTCCTATGGATACCAAAAGCACAACGGCATTCAGCAAAGCCACCAATATGGTCGTTTTTTTATAGCCGTAAGTATATTTTGTATTGGGTTTGACCTTACCCATTCGTATGGCGAAAAGTGACAATGCGAGGCTGCCGACATCCGCTAAATTATGCCCCGCATCTGACAACAACGAGAGAGAATGAATAGATAAACCGACAATTACTTCAATGATGACAAAAAGAAAATTGAGCGCAATTCCGACAATAAATGCCCGATTAACGTCTGACTCGTTAACTGTATGGTTATGGTTGTGATGGCTGTGGTCGTGTGCCATATAATTTGAATTTTTGAAAAAGATCCCCTCAGTATTATGAAAATACTGAGGGGTATCTGTTTGAAAATATGATTTATTTTGACACTGCGCCTTTCGCGTCGTACACCACCTCTTTGGTTTTTACACCATCTTTGTAGGCAATTTCATAAACAAGTGGCTTATTCGACTCAATTTTAGACGCTTCCTTAATTTTTATGGCGCCATGTTCTTTGCGAAAAGCAGCCATCACGGGCGCCGGAATCTCGCTTTCAGTGATACCTGTTTCTGTTTCAAGCCATTCACCTTTGGGCGAGACGGTAACGGAAATGTCTCTGCCATTGAGTTTAAACTCAGCTTCAAAATCGCCGTTTTTCTCTTTGTCCCAACTCATTTTTTGAATATTCGGGAATTTTTGTTTGACCGTAGCAATAGCCGCTTGAGGTATGTCTTTTTGAGCATACGCAGCGTTAAAAGATAGAATAGCCGCAGCTATTAAAAGCATATTTTTCATGATAAATAATTTAGAATTTGAAATAAAATTATAGCATAAATAATTGATTGTCAATTATTTACAAGTTTTTTAAATTAAGAATCAGTTAGATAAAAATTGGCGGACGGAAAATGGATGAGAGGTAATGGTTTTGAAAAAAACGCTGTTTTGAATGAGGCAATCCATCAGCCCTTTCAATAGTAACAACATTTTTAAAACGCATAATTTCAGGTTTATTAATTTGAGAAATTAAAACAAATCCAGTGCATAAATGATTGAAATTGAATGGTTTATGCGGCTTTTGTTGGTCGCCATTATTATGAGCATCAAACAAACCATCAATATTAATCAGGTGGTCAGTTATGAAATCTAAGACACTTAAATCCTTATCTTCGGTAGTCTTGCAATGCGCATACATAGCGGGCAAATCGGGCAGCACAGAGAAATCTCCATTGGGTAAAAGCATTTGACCCAATAGAAAATACATGGCTAAAGATAGAATTATTGCTTTTTTCACTGTTTATGCTGAAATTAATTGCTCATACCCATAACGAACAAATGTATGAAAAATTCCTAAAGAATGACTTCAAAACCATTTTATACTGAGGGGGTGCTGTACCAATCGTTTTTATACATATTATTGAGATTTTTTACGCATAAATGCCTTAGAACTAACGATAAACAAAGTAAATCCTGAAAAAATAGTCAATATGCCAAATATTGAAAATGCTCTCAAAAGCACGTTGCCAATATTATCGCGGCTCTGAAAATCCATCGTGTGGAGCATCCACAGGAAATCAAAAATACGCCATTTATCGTTTCGAAAACGCTGAACAGTGCCCAATTCTGCTGCTACATATACGGTCGTGCCGCGCGCATCCGCAAAACTGACGGCATAAGCAGGTAGGGCTTGTTCGCGGTATTCATGATGATTGTTGACGTCAGTCAGATAAACAGTTTCTTTGATAGATGGTTGTCCGATGAAGGCACTTTTGGCAACATCTATGGCTTCATATTGAGTCAATGCTGGGCGCAATTTGCCCGTCAAAGCATCGGCTAATTGTATCCGTTTTTTTCCTTTTTCTATAAAAACCAACTGATAAGTCGGATGCCCTAAAATACTTACTAATTGCAATGAAACAAGGCTATCTAAGGTTGAAATGCTTCGTAAACTGTCCAAAACTGCTTTTGGAGAAGCAAAATCCAGTGCGGCAGCTACTTTTGGCGGTGGTGCTTTTTCATACTCGCCATGTATTTCGTCCATGTCTGACCAACTGAAATACAAGCCACCTACTGTCCAAAACAGAAATTGAATGCCGAGCAAAACGCCCATGTATCGGTGCAGTCGGCGTATGATAAAACGATTTTTTACAGTCATTTATTTATATTTTTAAAATAAACAGGAGTGATATATTAACAAGTATAATCTAATATCTATGGTCTAATATCTCATTTTTATATTACAAAGGTTGCATTTTTTTTAAAATACTGAGGGGGTAAAATGATAAACGTTGGATTTCAAACTCTACCTTTGTACAAAACAATAATAAAACAACTATGGAAATGCATCAAACAAACAAAATAGCCATTCTTTTCGGTGCTACGGGCTTAGTCGGTGGTTTCGTTTTAGAAAAATTATTGGCTGCATCTGCTTATTCTAAAGTCACTGCTTTTACGAGGAAACCCCTCAGTATTCACCATCTTAAATTGGACAATCCTATCATTGATTTTGAAAAAATGCCGACTTATAGCCATTTAATCAAAGGCGATGACCTATTTTTGTGCCTTGGTACGACCATGAAAAAAGCGGGTAGCAAAGAAGCATTCAAGCGTGTGGATTTTGATTACCCGTTTCAAGCAGCGAAAATGGCGGCGGCGAATGGCGTAAAACAAGTCTTACTTTGTTCGGCTGTGGATGCGAATGCAAAATCCGCAATTTTTTACAATCAAATAAAAGGCATGATGGAAGATGAATTGAAAAATATGTCTTTTGAAAGTATTCAAATTTTTCAACCGTCTATTTTGCTTGGTGATAGGATGGAAGATAGAAAGGGAGAGCGTATTGGTATAGTTGTGTCCAAGTTTTTAGATAAAATTTTGGGGAAATGGATAGGGAAATATCGCCCAGTAGAAGGTGAACAAGTGGCGGCAGCGATGGTGACAGCAGCGCAATTTAGTAATAAAGGTGTGAGTGTTTATAATTCAAATAAAATGGTGGAAGGCTTATAGCTTTTTTAAAATTTAAACAAAAATGGATAGAGAAGTTGTAAAAAAATCAACGGTAACAATTGAAGTGGGCTTGAATAAAGAGAATTTGCCCGTCGAAATCAAATGGAAGACATCGGATGCACCCCCATCAGTACCCATGCAAGATGCGAAGGCGATGCTCATTAGTTTTTTCGATAGACCCTCACGGGATACTTTGAAAATGGATTTGTGGACAGTGGATTTGCAAGTAGAGGAAATGGACAGGCTTATTTTTCACAGCCTCCGTTCGGTAACAGATACCTACATGAAAGCCACCAATAATAAAGAAATGGCTGAGCAAATGCAACAGTTTGTCCGCTATTTCGGTGAAAAAACGGGGATTATTCCACCTAATTCATAGTTCTATAAAAGCCCAAAGAAAAGACCTTTTCTTCGTTTTAACAAAAGAAAAAATAGAAAATATGTATAAACAATTTTGCATTATTAAAATATTATTCTTTATAAATATATTTAGTGCATTAAGTCAAAATAGTGCTCTATTTGAAAGCAAGAAAATAAGAAAGGATATTATAAAAGAAGTAAAAAGGATGGAAAAAGGTGTAATTGATGCAGAGGCAGTTGGATTTAGTGGTTCAAAAACTAAGCAATATGAAAGATTTGAATATTTATTGAAAAATGCAAAAGATGAAGAATTAGTTGAATTGACAAAATACAACAACCCTGTTGTGAGAGGTTATGCTTTTGGGGGGCTTGCAAAAAGGAAATCGCCGAGGATTAAAGAAATAATTTTGTATCATCTTAGAGATACTTCAAAAATAACTTATTGGTCAGGGTGCATACCGATGGAATTACCATTAAATGAATTTATGCAAAATATTTTAACTCCCACTTTTATTGATATAAATTGTATAAAACTTGACTCATTAGAATTACAAGAGCTTACAAGGAAAATGCTTAGAACTGCTAATTAACAAGATTTACAGAATATTTGGTGAGTAGCTTTAGAATTGGAAAATATTGAGAGGTATCCTATCGACATTTTGACGAAACCAAAACCAATAACAAATAATTAATAATCAATAACCAAAAACGCCTCCTTTTTCCACGTGAAAAAGGAGGCGTACCTGTTTTGGGGCATTTCGCTTCTTGTTTAAAAATCTTAAATTTGTATATACTTAACATGAAAATATGAGCAACCGAGATAAAGTAAACATTATGAGAACGACCGAACACTTTACTTTTAAATGCTCTTCTAAAAATTCTGTTCAACATTTCAGGTTTATAATAATTTGAAAATCAGCGTGTTACAAATTTTATTTTACCAAATATTTATCATGAAAATAATTTAATAAACTTTTAGATGATGGAGAGATGCATCGTTTGGACGAAGGTATCTAGTTTGTCGTTGAGATTCTAAAAGGCTGTTTCCCCCCGCATTTGGTAGCCAATACCATGTTCGGGGGTTTGTATTTTAATGAGACATATGAAGTTGCCATAATTTAAACAACACCCTAAAAGGGTAAATTTTATGAAAAAAACAATAATTAACATATTCGATAAAAAGACGCATAAGCCAGACTTTGAAAGTTTTTCCAAACTATTCTGCTGGTTTAAAACTCAATTCAATTTTTTTCTCACGATTTTAAACTTAAACTTTTTTTTAAAAACAATTATTAAATGAAACAACACGGACTTTCTAATTTCAGAACATTTTATTTGATGCTATGCATTGTTTTTTACGCCTCTATACTGAGGGGTCAAACGCAATTTACAGGACCGGCAAACGGAGATTGGTTCACGGTCGCTAACTGGTCGAACGGGCTTCCGGCTATCGGCAATAACGCGACGATACCGGGCGGGGCTTCGGTGGTGATTAATGCCCCCCTCAGTACAGCCTTCAAAATTGAGAGCTTTGGTACGCTGACCAATAACTCGACGTTGACAATCGGCAATACGCTTTTCAGCGGTTCCCTATTCACGAACACAGGCTCTATTACGGCTAATGCGAGTGCGCGTATCACCAGTTCAGGCGGTTTGAACAATTCAGGAACACTGAATAATGCAGGTATTATCACCTCAAATTCTCTTTTTACGAACAGTGCAACGGGCGTTTTGACAAATGATGGTACGATTTCGCAATTAGCCAATTTCACAAATGATGGAGTTGTTAATAATAAAACAGGCGTTTTTAGTTGTTTTCAACTCTTCAATAATAATAAAACAATTAAAAATTTAGTCGGCGCAACTTTTACTTTAGAAACAGGCAGCACTTTCACAAATGCTGTGGGAGCTGATATTTCTAATGCAGGCACGTTTAAAAGCTTTTCAACTTTTACAAATAATGCTGTTGTAACAAATCTTGGCTTGTTTCAAAACAATGGCATACAGACTTGTAATGGTACATTTAATAACCTCAGCGGTGGCAGTGTTGATAATCCAGGCACTATCAATCTTGCTGGTACTTGGAATAATGATGGCGGTGCTACGACAACAGTGGGCTTTAAATTTATTGTTTTCAATTTCGGTAAAGTTCAAAATATCGGTACTTTTCAAAACAATAATCTACTACAAGTGCAAGGCGGCGGCATATTCAACAATTTAGTTGGCGGTTTAGTCAACTCGTTTTTTGGCTCAATGATTAATAACGACGGTAATGTTAATGTCGCGTTGGGTTCAACAATCATGACCAATGGCCAAATAAATAATTCTAATTTTTTTCAAAATGATGGTACAATTGAAAGCAATAGCGGTGCAAAAATCACCAATTCAGATAGATTTAATATTACGGGCTTGTTGAAAAATGTCAATATCATTACGAATAATAGTGAAATGACGCTGACAGGTACGATTGAAAATAATAGTGGTGGAGCGATTACCAACGCTGGTATTTTCCTCATTTCATCAACAGCAAAAATTTTCAATAATTTTGAAATCACCAATTTACTCGGTTCGGCTCTTAGAAATGACGGTTTGATTTTAAATAATTTGAGGTTATTCAACGACGGTGTTTTTGAAAACAATGGCACTTTTACAATAGTCGGCGATTTTTTTAATAGAACAACTGGTGTTTTCAACAATAATGGCATTACAGAAGTGAAAACAGGTGCTCTTATAAACCAAGGGCAAATCAATAATACCAAGACTTTGCTCAATGGCTCTTGTAGCATCGTCAAAAATTTGGCGGCTATAAATAATACAGGTGGGCTTTTTGAAAATAGAGGTATTTTATTTCAACGCGGTACTGTTACAGGCAATGCTATTGTAGCAGCAGGTGGTATTATTCAAACGTCTGCTACTTCGGATGCCCCCTCAGTATGTATCCCTTCATTAAATACAGGGCTTGATAATATTGGTGAAGGAAAGGTCTATGCTCAAAGTCTGATGAATATTACTCTGGGCTTAGATACGTGCGTTGGGTTTCAATATTTTGTTGAAGATGTGAATAGAAAGATCTATAACTGCGATCAAATCGGTCAGACTTTAACGGCTCATTTTAGACTCCTTACCCGTACAGGCGATTCGTTGACTTGTACTTCTCAAGTGACGGTGACGGATAATATACAACCGACTATCACCAATTGCCCTGCGAATTTAGCGGCAACCACCTTGGATACTTGCTCAATTGTTACGTGGACTGAACCAACGGCTACCGACAATTGCCCGAATTTAAAGATTACTGTTGTTTCATCTCCAACTTCAGGGCTTAAAAACGGTTCATGTTTCCCAGTGGGTAAAACCACTGTGACGTATAATGCAACGGATTTCAATGGCTTTACAGCTACTTGTAATTTTACAGTGACCATAACAAAAATTGATACGTGTGCAAATGATAATGTCGCGCCAATCATCTCAAATTGTCCGTCAAGCCAATCTTTAACAACTACGGATACATGTTCATTAGCCACTTGGAAAACCCCGACTGCGACCGATAACTGCAGCACCCCCTCAGTAACCTTAGCGTCTTCACCAAAAGCAGGATTAATAAGTGGTTCATGTTTCCCAATCGGAACAACAACGTTGACTTATACCGCAACGGACGCGAAAGGTAATTTTTCAACTTGCAGTTTTAATGTAATTGTAACAAAAGTTGATACTTGTTCAAATGATGTTGTTGCACCTAAATTGGTGAATTGCCCTGTGAATCAATCTCTTTCAACTTCTGGAACTTGCACTAATGCGACTTGGAATGCTCCAACAGCAACCGATAACTGTAGCACCCCCTCAGTAACAGTTGCATCTTCACCGATTTTGGGATTAAATAGCGGATTATGTTTCCCAGTAGGTACAACGACCATTATTTATACAGCCAAAGATGCAAAATTGAATATTTCATCTTGTAGTTTTACAATTACGGTTAAAGCTGAGCCTTTCCAACTTGACCCTAATAAATGCTATAAAATTGTAAGCAAAGCAGGTAAAGTATTGGATTTAGATGAAGATGACTTTAAAGACGGCACTTATATCAATCAAACAACTTATGACAATATGGTAAGCCAGCAATGGCAATTTTTGAAATTAACAGATGGTAGTTTCAAAATCGTCAATCGTTTTAATGGTAAATTATTAGTTTGTCAGAAAACGACGAATGGTTCATGGGTGTATCAGTGGGAAAATATAAACAACTCAGCCAAATACTGGAAAGTTGAACCTGTTGCGAATGGTAATTTCAAAATTATCAACGTTTATAGCAAAAAATCCCTTGATTTATTAAATAATTCATCCGAGGAAGATGCGCCAATCGGTATTTGGGATTATCATGGTGGTAACACTCAGATGTGGCAGATTGTGGAAGTGCCCTGCCAATCGACGTCGAATTGTGTTCAATATGGCAGTGTAACGCGCGAGGTTTGGTATAATCAAACGGATGCGACATTCCCAATTGTTATACCTACAACTATACCGAATTTGACTTCTATTGACACTGACTTAGAAGGACCGCACAATATTAGGGATAATTACAAAACTCGCGTTCAAGGTTATTTTGCTCCATCTGTAAGTGGTAGATATACTTTCAATATTACGGGTGATGACAATGTGGAACTGTATATTTCAAGCAACAGTTCATCGAAGCCATTGAAACAAGTAGCGCATATTAAAGGCTGGACTAATCCTGATGAAGAGAACAAATTTGCTTCTCAAACATCGAAAGGTATTGAGTTTAAAAAGGGTAAATTGTATTATTTTGAATTGCGTCATAAAGAATTTGGCGGCAGCGACCATTATCGGGTGCGTTGGAAATTGCCTAATGCTCGCCCCCGTGATGGTTTCCAAATTATTTCATCTCAATTTTTAGCGCGCCCATGTGCAGGTCAAGTTCAGGGTGCGAATACGCATCAAGTCTTTACTTTTGAAACAAAAGCAGAGTTCAATCAAGCAAAATTGCAATGGATAACTAACACAGGCTATCAAAATGATTATTTTGAGGTAGAGCGTTTGAATGCTCAAAGCAATTTTGAATCCCTTGATAAAATCAATGCCAATACGGGCAACGATGCATTAAAAGTGTTCGATTTCACGGATGCTAATCCAATGGAAGGAGATAATTACTATCGCATCAAAACAGTATTGCTTGACGGCACCCCTCAGTATTCGGAGGTAAAAAAGGTCAATTTCAATCATTTAGGCGATGTTGCCATCTTCCCGAATCCGGCGGATGAATATATAAATATTGATTTGAAAAAGTACGAAGGCAAATCAGTGAACTTGTATGTTTATAACCAATTGGGCAAATTAATGCAAGTTGTAAAAGTTGAAAAAGTTAATTCTACTTTGCAACGCCTTGATACTCAATCGTTTACATCAGGCTCGTACTTTATTCGGGTACAGGCTTCAGGTGTGCGTGAGGTGACTAAACAATTTAAAATTGCCAATTAATTTCAAATAATGATCCATTTCCTTTTTAATTAAATTTAAATAAAAAATAGATGGTTTCACAAAGGGCTTCTCCGATTTCGATCGGGAAGTCCTTCTTTTTATGTACCCTTTTTAGATTATAACAAGAAATGTACAATATTTTAATCCACAAAATACCCCTCAGTAAAGCTTTGAAATTTGGATAAATGGAATCAATTTTGAGATATGACCAGCAATAATCTTATGGACAGTATAAATTTTAACGATGAAAC
>JAYTON010000081.1:0-6536 GCA_043747725.1 Saprospiraceae bacterium | reverse complement strand
CAAGGTAGCGAACAAGCAGGATTACGTCCTGTCGTCATCATTTCGGGTAATTTGATGAATCAAAATACAGGTCTTTGTCTCGCCTGCCCTCTCTCCACGAAAATCAAGCGTTTCCCTGCTACTATCGTTATCAGTAAAAATACCCAAAATGGTTTGACCCAAGATTCGGAAGCCTTAATTTTTCAAGTGAGAGTTTTAGCTCAAACAAGATTGGTTCGTCGTATTGGAGAAGTTTCTCAACAACAGCTAAAAAACATGGTGGTAGAATTAAATGATATTTTTGAACTTTGATATTTTATTACTTCGCAAAAACGGCAACTTCTTCGATGAGGTTGCCGTTTTTGCTTTTTATACTGAGGGGGTATCGCCTTTCCTCAAATTTCCCTATTTTTGCAAACTTGCATAAAGTTGATTATTTTTGTATAAAAAAATTGAACAATGGCTCATAAACAAACTTTAACAATTGAATTTGATGCGATTAATTTTCCGATTTTAGCTGAAATTTTTAAAAAATTTGAGGTTAAGATTAAACCTAAAAAACCGCTTTCAAATATTGATAATAATGATGAAGTGACTCTTCAATCATCTAAAGAGTCTTATGAAAATCCTAAACAGACCAAACCTAAATTTGGCTTTTTAAAAGGGCAATTTAAAATGGCATCTGATTTCGATGCCCCTTTAGAGGATTTTAAAGATTATATGTGATTTCGAAAACAATGCTAATGGAACATCGGTTATTAGAATTTGGTAGCAATTTTCTAATTTAAAAACGGCAACTTCATCGATGAAGTTGCCGTTTTTGCTTTTTATACTGAGGGGTATCGCTTTTCCTTGTTTTTTCCTATTTTTGCGGACTTTTTAAAAATAACTCATAATCAATAATTTATGTCAGAACTCAGCACCAAATACACCCCCTCAGACATCGAAGAAAAATGGTACAGCCATTGGGAAAAATCAGGTTATTTTCACAATGAACCCGATGAGCGTGAGCCATTCAGCATTGTCATTCCGCCGCCGAATGTGACGGGTATTTTGCACATGGGGCATATGCTCAATAATACCATTCAAGATGCTTTGACTCGTAAAGCCCGTTTGGAAGGTAAAAATGCGATTTGGATTCCAGGCACAGACCATGCGTCTATTGCTACGGAGGCGAAGGTCGTGCGGATGTTGCGTGAGCGAGGCATCAAAAAATCGGATTTGACGCGTGAAGAGTTCATGGCTTATGCGTGGGAATGGAAGGAAAAATACGGCGGTATTATCCTACAACAACTCCGTAAACTCGGCTCAAGTTGTGATTGGGAACGCACGGCTTTCACAATGGATGAAGGCTATTCGGCTGATGTGATTCATACGTTTGTTGATTTGTATCGCAAGGGCAAATTGTACCGTGATTATCGCATGGTGAATTGGGATTGTGAAGCTAAAACAGTTTTATCAAATGAAGAAGTGATTCATGGCGAGGAGCAAGCGCAGTTGTTTTATGTGAAATATATGGTAGCCCCCCCCGCCCCCAAAGGGGATGCCAGTACAAGTGAAACCGTCGAAGAGCTTGAAGCAGTTATTATTGCTACTCAGCGACCTGAGACCATCATGGCAGATACTGCTTTAGCGGTGCATCCGAATGACCCTCGTTATGCCCATTTGAAAGGTAAAAAAGTGATTGTTCCGCTTGTCAATCGAGCCATTCCTATCATTTTTGATGAATATGTAGATATTGAATTTGGTACAGGGGCTTTAAAAGTCACGCCTGCACATGACCCGAATGACTATGAATTGGGTAAAAAACACGGCTTGGAAGTCATTGATTTATTGAATGATGATGGCACTTTAAATGAAAAATGTGGCATCTCATCGCTTATCGGTGTTGATAGATTTGACGCTCGTCGGCACATGAAAAAGCTGTTGTCGGATGCAGGAAATTTGGTTAAAATTGAAGATTATAAAACCAATATTGGTCGCTCAGAGCGAACAAATACAGTGGTTGAGCCTAAAATGTCGCTTCAATGGTATGTCAATATGAAAGCCATTGCAGAACCTGCTTTGCAAGCCGTTGAAACAGATGAGATTGACTTTTATCCCAAATCTTTTAAAAATACCTATCGCTATTGGATGGATAATATCCGCGATTGGTGTATTTCAAGGCAGCTTTGGTGGGGTCATCGGATTCCTGCTTGGTACTTAGCCGCCTCCGCCCCCAAAGGGGGAACTGACTGGAGTATTATTCCCCCTTTGGGGGTTGGGGGGCAGGAGATTTTCGTAGCTGAAACGGCTGAGGAAGCCTTGACATTAGCACAAGCGAAGTACCCCTCAGTAACAGCAGCAGATTTGAAACAAGATGAAGACGTATTGGATACTTGGGCATCGTCATGGCTATGGCCCATTTCAACATTGAATGGTTTTAAAAATTCAAAAGAGTTTGATTATTATTATCCGACAAGTGTGTTGGTGACGGGTTGGGATATCATTTTCCTTTGGGTCGCCCGTATGGCGATGGCAGGTTTTGAATGGAAAAATGAAAGACCATTCAAGGCGGTGTATTTTACGGGCATGGTGCGCGATAAGCAACATCGTAAAATGTCAAAATCGCTCGGCAACTCGCCTGATGCTTTGCAGTTGATAGAAGATTTTGGGGCAGATGGCGTGCGGTTTGGTATGCTCGCATCAAGTCCTGCGGGAGGTGATTTGCTTTTTGATGAAAAACTCTGCGAGCAAGGGCGCAATTTCTGTAATAAACTATGGAATGCCTTGCGTTTGGTGAAGGGTTGGGAAGTTGAGCAAGGGCATCATTCGGAAGTTGAAAATTTGGCTGCTGCTTGGTTTGAAGGCAAAATAAGCGTTGTTTTAACGGATATTGAAGAGAACTTCAAGCAATTCCGCTTGTCAGAGGCTTTGATGGGGCTGTATAATTTCATTTGGGACGATTACTGCTCATGGTATTTGGAGATGATAAAACCTGAATATGGCAAACCAATAGACCGAGTGACGTTGCAAAAAACGGAAGTTATTTTCCGCAAACTCATGGCAATGTTGCATCCTTTTATGCCTTTCATTACCGAGGAAATTTGGCAGCAGTTGGATGGTAAAAATACTGAGGGGGCGGATTTATGCGTAGCCAAATATCCAAAATCGGCTGCATTTGATGCGGAATTGATTAAAAAAGTAGAAGCGGCAAAAGATATTATTTCAAAAATCCGTGAAATCAGAAATAATAAAGGCTTGAAACAACGTGAGCCGTTAGTCGTGAAATATCAAGCATCAGAAACTGCTAAAAACCTCTTAGATACTGAGGGGGTCAGAAGTTTAATTAAAAAACTCGGCGTTTTAGAAAGTCTTCAAACGACGGATGCAGATGTACCTAATGCGGTTTCATTTGTATCTGGAACGGATAAATTCTACGTGGTTTTGAATCAGGAAATTAATGTAGAAGAAGAGCGGGAGAAACTCACTAAGGAATTGGCTTATCAACAAGGCTTCCTCAAATCTGTCAGTGCAAAGTTAAGCAACGAGCGTTTTGTTGCGAATGCGAAGCCTGAAATTGTGGCTTCGGAGCAGCAAAAACAAGCAGATGCTTTGGCGCGGATTAAGATTTTGGAGGAGAGTTTGAAGAATCTTTAAATTTTTTTAAATTATGAAACCTAAATTAAGCGACTTCAAAAAACTTCTCGCTGAAATGACAGTAGAGGAGTTACGCGCTGAATTGCTCAAATTATTTCAAAAATTGGAGCAAGTGCAGATGTTTTATGCTCAAGATTTATTGTCGAAGGAAGATAGACAGAAGCTATTGGATGAGGCAAAAAAGAAAATTTATAGTCAATATTGGACACGGACTGGCAATCCTCGCAATGTGAGTAATTCGCATGTTAAATCTATTATCAGTGATTTTGAGAAGGTTTCAGCTTTTCCAAATGAAGTAGTGGATTTACTTTTGTAAAGAGTAAAAGTTATGACAGAATGGGCAGATACTTTCGGCGGTGCACCTGATGCAGATTACAATGCGTCTTCTACATCTTTTAAAAAAGCTTTAGAATTAATACAAAAGAATAAATTAGAAGAGTATTTTACAGACCCATGTTTAGAAATTATACATGGATATGATAATTTAGATTACTGGTATCTTGAAGATTTGCAAAGTTTGTATGAAAAATATATTGGAGAGATTGAGTAAAACTTGCCCCAGTTCTGCCACCCTCCTCACAGTGACAATTCGTACCGCTCACTTGCTTTGTATCTTGCAACGATATAAAACCTCAAATAGCCTTGCCTTGATAAATCGGCAAGGCTATTTTTTATGTGTTCAGTTTATATTATCAGCTTTTCCCTTTGAACATTTTGATTTTTTCCTACTTTTGCGCCGTATTTTAACTATAAAATGAATAACTATGTTTCCGAATATAAATCCGACCTCCACTAAAGCGTGGCGCAAATTGACTAAGCATCATAAAGCGTTGAAGGATGTGCCAATGAAAACGCTTTTTGCTGAAAACCCGCAGCGGTTTGAGCAATTAGCCCTTCGTTTTGAAGACATTTTGATTGATTTATCTAAAAATATTGTCACCGATGAAACCATGTCTTTACTCATAAAATTGGCTAAAGAATGTGGTTTGAAACCAGCGATTGATGCCATGTTTAAAGGTGAAACAATTAATGCGACTGAAAATAGAGCTGTTTTGCATACTGCCTTACGGAATAGGTCGGGCAAGCCTGTCATGGTGGACGGAAAAGATGTGATGCCCGAAGTGAAAGCTGTTTTGAAGAAAATGGAAGCGTTTTGCTCAAAAGTTATATCAGGCAATTGGAAAGGTTATACGGGCAAGGCGATAACGGATATAGTCAATATCGGCATTGGTGGCTCGGATTTAGGTCCTGTGATGGTGACGGAAGCCTTGAAACCTTATGCCAATCATCTCAAAGTGCATTTTGTATCGAATGTGGATGCAACGCATTTGGTAGAAGTTTTGAAAACTGTAAATTTTGAAACGACACTTTTTTTGATTGCTTCTAAAACATTTACTACTCAAGAGACGATGGCAAATGCCCATTCTGCTCGTCAATTTTTTTTACAGGAAGCAAAGGATGAAAAGCATATTAAATGGCATTTTGTAGCCCTTTCTACCAATGAAAAAGACGTGGTCAAATTCGGTATTGATGCGGCGAATATGTTTGGTTTTTGGGATTGGGTGGGTGGTCGTTATTCATTGACATCCGCTATTGGTTTGTCTATTGCTTTAAATATTGGTTTTGATAATTTCAAAAAAATGTTGGAAGGCTTTCATTCAATGGATAAGCACTTTCAAAATACGCCTTTTGAACGCAATTTGCCTGTTTTATTGGCGATGATTGGGGTTTGGTATGTCAATTTCTTTGGCGCAGAATCGGAAGCCATTTTACCTTATGACCAATATATGCACCGCTTCGCCGCTTATTTTCAACAAGGCAATATGGAAAGCAACGGCAAATGCGTAGATAGAAATGGTGATGTCGTTACTTACCAAACGGGACCCATTATTTGGGGAGAACCAGGAACAAATGGTCAACATGCTTTTTATCAATTAATTCATCAAGGCACGCGCTTGATTCCTTGCGATTTCCTCGCGCCTGCTATCAGCCATAACCCGATTGGCGAGCATCACGTTTTATTGCTCTCCAATTTTTTTGCTCAAACGCAGGCTTTGATGATGGGTAAAACAGAAGAGCAAGTCATAGCAGAATTTAAAAAAGCGGGTAAAAAGCCTTCAGAATATGAAAAACTCGTACCTTTTAAGGTTTTTGAGGGCAATCGACCGACCAATTCTATTTTGTTTAAATTATTGACACCCCGAACTTTGGGCAGTTTGATAGCTATGTATGAGCATAAAATATTCGTTCAGGGCGTTATCTGGAATATATTTAGTTTCGATCAATGGGGTGTTGAATTAGGGAAACAATTAGCCAATTACATACTGCCTGAATTGCGCAGCGATAAGTCGGTTGAGCAATTTGATAGCT
This sequence comes from Saprospiraceae bacterium, assembly GCA_043747725.1. Taxonomy (GTDB): domain Bacteria; phylum Bacteroidota; class Bacteroidia; order Chitinophagales; family Saprospiraceae; genus JAAFJT01. The sequence continues at coordinate 548 of JAYTON010000081.1, read as the reverse complement.
CCACCAATGGGCTAATGAATGCATGGAAAGTAATGAATGGTAAAGGATGAATCCATTCGTGTTCAACGGATTTTGATTTAAATCGTAAAAACGTTTCGTTCATAGGTTTTCATAGGTTTAGTAAACGTAAACTGATTTTTTTTCAAAAAAATCAATTTACGTTTACTAAACCTTATTCGAGAAGCATTGTAAATTATTGTGCAAAAGGCATCCCTTTGTGAAAAATCAATACTTTGTTTTTTACAACAAAATCTTTTGTACACTATTGATAGTAAATATAACTCGTTGAAAATCAATATTTTATAGAAAATACTGAGGGGTTATATTTGCAATGTAATATCTCAATATCTAACACAATTGGAACAAAAGAAAAAATACCATTCTCAAGAAGCGGCTTTGCTAAAGCTTCAAAGCTATTGCGCTTATCAAGAGCGATGTCACGATGAGGTGATGTCGAAGCTATTTGATTTGGGTATTTACGGCGACAAGGCAGATGAAATAGCAGCTCAATTGATAAGCGATAATTTTTTGAATGAAGAAAGATTTGC